>CAXTRU010000005.1:0-26763 GCA_964246665.1 uncultured Acidobacteriaceae bacterium | reverse complement strand
CCGCACGCACAACCTGGTGTGGCGCGGGATGTCCAACGAGACCGAGACCAGCAGCATGAACAAGAACGCGGGCAAGCTGCAGAAAGCAGTCGACGAGATGTTCTACAAGTTTCCGCCAAAGGGCTCGAAGTAACGCAAACCGCTTTTATACGCGGCCCGCAAACGAGCGATCTTCGGTGGTGATCTTGATCTTTTCGCCTTCCTTGCAGAACAGCGGCACGCGGATGGTCGCGCCCGTCTCTACCGTGGCGGCCTTGGTCACTGAACCGGACGAAGTGTCGCCACGGACAGCGGGCTCCGTATAGGTGATCGTCAGCTCAACCTGCTGCGGCAACTCCAGGCCGATGGGGTTGCCGTTGTACTTTTGGATCTGCACCAGCGTGCCTTCCAGCAGCATGTCCAACGAGTCGGCCATCTTAGCTGGGTCAAGCTGCAGCGTCTCAAAGGTGGACTGGTCGAGGAAGTACGACCCGTCGCCGTCGGAGTAGAGGTAGGAGGCCTCGACGGTCTCAAGATCGGGCTCGCGGAACTTGTCTTCCGCTTTAAAGGTCTTGTCCTGCACGGCGCCGTTGAGCATGTTGCGCATCTTTACGCGAACCAGCGTTTGGCCACCACGCGCGGTGGGTGTGGAGATATCTTTGTCGAGACAGCGATACGGTGTGTTCTCAAATTCAAAGAACATCTTGCGCTTGACGTCGATGGCGGCGATCAGTTCTGCCATGGGTTCCTTCTGTGCATAGAGTTGGCGAGCGACGAGGACGTGAGCTCTCGGCTGCGGCCTTTTCAGTGTAGTGAACGCACGCCTACTTTGGGCGATCGGTCTCGGGCGTGCTCGGTGCGTTGATGTTCAGCCGCCTATCATCGAAGCTGTGAGCGTTGCCGGGCGTGCGGTTGATGTAGTGGTGCTGGGCGGTGGCGCAGCCGGGCTGATGACGGCCATGGAAGCTGGCCGGCGTGGACGGCGCGTGCTGCTGCTGGACAACGGCGAGCGCGTTGGCCGCAAGATTCTGATCTCCGGAGGAGGGCGCTGCAACTTCACCAACCTGGGCACGCGCGCGGAGAACTTCGTCAGCGAGAACGTCCATTTTGCGCGCTCTGCCCTGGCGCGCTATACGCCGCTGGACTTCGTGCACCTGGTGGAGAAACACGGTATTCGCTTCCACGAAAAGACGCTGGGGCAGTTGTTCTGCGACGACTCCGCCAAGCGCATCGTGACCATGCTGGAGCGTGAGTGCGGCGAGGCCGGTGTGGAGATACGCTGCGGTGTGCGCGTGTTGAATGTGTTGCGTGCGGTTGCGCCGGCTGCGTCGCCGCCAGAGGACCATGAAGGTGCGCGCTTCGCCGTGGAGACGAGCTTTGGCCGCATCTCCTGCGCCTCGGTCGTGGTGGCTACCGGTGGACTGTCCATCCCTAAGCTGGGCGCGACGGGGTTCGGCTATGAGCTTGCGCGCAAGTTGGGGCATGCCGTCGTCGAACCCCGGGCGGCGCTGGTGCCCTTAGTGTTTGCGCCCGAGGACGCAGCGGATTGGACCGACCTGAGTGGCGTCTCTGCCGAGGTGATCGCCGGCGTTGAGAGTGCCAGCCGGACAGCTCCGGCCGCCAAGAGCCGCAATCGCGCGTTGCCGGATTTTCGGGAGAAGTTCCTGATCACACACCGCGGCGTCAGCGGCCCTGCGGTTCTGCAGGTCTCCAGCTACTGGCGGCCTGGCGCGTCGGTGCGCTTTGACCTCGCTCCTGGACGCGACGTCTTTGCTCCACTGCTGGAGCGGAACGCCCGCCGCGATGCAGGCGCGCTCAACGGGGCACTGCGCGCGGTGCTGCCCGCGCGCATGGCCGAGCGCTGGGTCGACGTTGCTCTGCGTGACGGCGCCGACTGGACCAACGCCGGCATCGCGCGCCTGGAAGCGAAGCTACACGCGTGGACGGTGCGCCCGGCAGGCAGCGAAGGGTACGCCAAGGCCGAAGTCACGGCGGGCGGCGTCCATACGCAGGAGCTCGACGCGCGCACCATGGAAAGCCGCCGCGTGCCGGGGCTCTACTTCGTCGGTGAGGTGGTGGACGTTACCGGATGGCTGGGCGGCTATAACTTCCAGTGGGCCTGGGCCAGCGGTGCCGCAGCCGGGGCCGCGGCCTAATGTGGGGGAACACTGCCTGAGGGCTACTCGGCTTCCAGCTTCGCCAGCAGCGCCTCAAAGCAGCGCTTATCCAGCTTGCGGCCGGCGTCTCGTCCCATGATCTCGCGAATCTCCGCCAAGGGCAGGCCGCCACGGTACGGCCTGTCTTCCGAGAGGGCACCGTATACATCGGCTACGGCGACCACCCGCGCCTCCGTCGAAAGGTCCTCGGCACGCAGCCGATTCGGGTAGCCCGAGCCATCCAGCTTCTCATGATGCTGGCCGGCGACGGTGGCCAGCTCCGCGAAGAGCTCCACACGCGAAAGAATTTCTTTGGTCAGCGCCGGGTGCTCACGAATGATGGACCAGTCGTGCTCGCTCAAGCCACCGGTCTTGTCCAGGATGCTGTTGGGCACGCGCAGCTTGCCCAGGTCATGGAGCAGCGCGGCGCGGGCCACAAAACGTCGCCGCTCAGTCGGGAAGCCCAGCGCGTCGGTGATCTTCAGGGCTGCCGCGGTCACGCCACGAGAGTGCGATCCCGTGAACGAGGACTTCACATCCACCACATCGGCGAACGCTTCGCAGATCTCATCCACCTGCGCCTCCGACGCCAGCAGCCGGATGCCAGGCTCAAGGTTGAGCACCGCTGCGCGCGCCTGCACGATGTTTTCCCTCCCGTGCCATAGCAGACCCGCACGGTGCAGCGCCTGCGCCGCACGCACAAGCTCAGGGTCGAACCAACGTCCGCTGCGTTCAGCCAGGCTTCGCAGGGCTACCTCCCTGCCGGGTCCTGTCGCGAAGACGTCCAGGTGCTGCGCGACCAGCAGAATGCGGCTCAGCAGCGGGATCTGTTCGCCCTTCAACCCATCCGGAAAGCCGGCACCGTCCCAATGCTCGTCCAGGTGACGCACCGCGATCGACACCGGCGCGGGCAGGCCGATGCGCGCAACGATGGTTGCGCCGCGGTCACAGCGGAGCGCCACCATCTGTTCGTGCACGCTTTCGCTCTGGGCGCCTATCTTCATTAACTTCAGCACGCGTGTGAGGTGGTTTGCCTCCGGGTGCAGCCGGCCATAGACCGACCGGATGCCCGTCCACGAGGTGCGTGTCCAGTCCATCAGCTTGTCCGCGCTCTTCACCTTGCGCTCGTCGGAGCCCATAATCTGGCACAGCCGCCCCGCATTGCTGGAGCAGCCCACGTCCTTCAGCAGCAAGCTGTAAAAAAGGTTGCTGCGGTCCTGTTCGCTGAGCCCAAGGGCCTGGGCGAGGGTCATGCCCAGCAGGCAGCTGCGCAGGGCGTGCCCCGGCACGGCGTCCTCGGTCAGGTCCAGCGCAAACGACAGCGCCGAAATGATCTCACCCACTGGAATGCCTTGTTCCAGGGCTTCCATGGGCAACGCAGCTGGGCCGGCCAGCGCGAAAGGCGGCGCAACTGGCGGAGCGGAAACGACTTGGGACACACCGAGGATCAAGGGGTTCCAGGCAGAGGCTGTCTGCACCCTGATTGAAACCTACAAATCACACCTTCAGCTATCACCCTTATGGGGCTGTCGAACTCCCCGGAAGTTTCTCGGCGAGTTGCCGCTCGGCGAGGGCATCGGCCGGGCGACCCTGCTTCTGCAGCGCCTCCGCCAGCAGCAGATGAGCCTCCTTGCGGGTAGGGTCGGCGTTGATGGCATTGTGAAGCTGCACCTCGGCCCCGGCCAGGTCGCCCTTCGCGAGCATTGCCCGCCCGCTCTGCAGCGCGAAGTCGGCGCGTTGGCGGGTCATGGCCTTGCGGCTCAGGTCGGCGGCGACCTTGCGCTCCGCCGCGGCCCCTTCACGGTCGCCCTTCGCGCTCAGGATGGCAGCCAGGGTCACATGGGGGCTGGGTTGGTCAGGCGCCAGCGCCGCAGCGCGGTGAAGCGCCTCGACGGCAGCGTCGAGATTGCCCGCATCCCGCTGCTCCGCCCCGAGCAGGGCCCAGGCATCGCCGTTGTCGGGCCGCAGCGCGACTGCCTGTTGCAACTGGTGAACTGCCTCGGCGGCGTCCCCCTGCTGCATGCGGATGACGCCCAGCGTGTAGGGCGGGTCCGGCAGCTTGGGGTCAAGCGCCTCCGCGCGCTCCAGTTCCGCGACGGCAGGGGCCAGGTTGTCCTTCAGCTTGTACGCCAGCCCAAGGTCGTAGTGCAGCATCGGATTGTTCGCGTCGAGCTGCAAGGCGGCCTGGAACTGCTCAAGAGCGTGGTCGATGTCGTTGGTTTGCAGGTAGGCCACGCCCGTGTCCTCCAGCAAGGTCGCGTTCGGAGGCGCGAGGGCCCGGGCGCGGGCATACAGACCCAAGGCAGCCTTGGCATCGCCGGTCTGCACCAAAGCCAGGCCGTAGTTGGTCAACGCCGTTGCGTTCCCCGGGTGAGCCGCGACGTACGCTGCAAACAGCGGCAAGGCCCCTTGGGCATCGCCAGCCGCTTGGAGGGCCAACGCCAGCGCGTACTGTGTCTCCGGCGGGAGTGACTGGTTGACCAGCACCTTCCGCAGCACGTCGAGTGCTTGGTGGTCATGGCCGGCGGCGCTGAGCGCGCGGCCAAGCTCAACCTGTGTCTCCGGCGACGTGTCCCCGAGGCTGATGGCGCGTTGCAACGCTGCCGTTGCCGCCTCCCCATCGCCTTGTAGCAGAAGCAGGGAGCCGGTGTGGGCGTGCGCCGGCGCGAAGCTTGGATTGAGCTGGAGCGCCTGCGCGAAGTGCCGGCTGGCCGCGTCGAAGTGCGCCTGTTGCGCCTCCACGGTGCCGAGCGCGTCATACAGCTCCGCGGTGGGCTGTGCGGCCAGGGCACTCCCCAGCAGAGCCTCCGCCGCCGCGCGGTTCCCGGTGTGACTCAGGGCGGTGGCAAAGGCAACACTCTCGGCGGGCTCAAGCGAACGTTGATCCCTTGGGGAGAGTGCTTGGAACGCGCGGACCGCCTCGGGAAACTGGCCGAGCCGGCTCTGCACAACACCCAGGTTGATCAGTGCCTGCGTGTCGTTCGGGTCTAACTGCCGCGCTCGCGCAAGTTCGGTTGCGGCGGCGCGAAGATCGCCCTCCGCCAGCAGCACCGCGCCCAACGCGGAATGCGCCGCGGCGACCTCCGGCACCAGCCGGGTCAAGCGCGCGAAATCAGCATGCGCCGCGGCGAGACGATGCGCTTGCAAGGCAGCCGAACCCGCCTGAAACAGCCGCGTCGCCTCGGCCGCGTCTGTGGGCTGAAGGCGGGACGGAGCCGTCGCTTGCGGCGGTCCCAAAGGCCGCGCAAACGCCCGCCGCGCTGCCGGTGTTAGGAGCGCACCTACCAGCGTCCACACCAGGAATCGGTTCGCGATCCGCCGCATGCTCCCTACTGTACTGCGCGAGCACGCAGGCATGTCCGGGCCAATGGAATGACAGAGTGCTTCCCAAAGGACGCTTGAAAATCCGTCGCTTGACACGCAAGGAGGAAGAGGCCTAGTGTGCTCGCGTTCCAAAAACGAGAGTACGAAAGTCTATGAATCGCTGACGGCCTTTGGTGCGAGTTGCGCTCGTGTGCCAAAGACTTTTTGGAGGCTGGTATGAGACGGAATGCAAGCATCGGCTTTGGCCGGTTGGCGTTGGTAGGGATGACCTTACTGCTGATGAGACCGGCAGCCTCCGCCCAGGCGGTATATGGGTCCATCTTCGGCACGGTGACGGACAACACCGGCGCCGCGGTCCCTAAAGCCACCGTTGTGGTCACCGACGTGGCCAAGGGCACAAGCGTCACGCTGACCAGCAACGACAGCGGCGAGTTCACCGCGGAACACCTGATCCCCGATACCTACAACGTCAAGGTGGAGGTGCAGGGTTTCAAGAGCTTCCAGCAGACCGACATTCGCATCTTCGCCGATACCTCCGTCAAGGTAGCCGCTGCGCTTTCCGTGGGCAGCACGGGCGAGACCGTGAACGTCAACGCCGACCAGGTGCCCCTGTTAAAGACCGATCGCGCCGACGTTTCGACGACGTTCTCCTCGCAGGAGATCGTCGACCTGCCCATTCCGGATCGCAACATCACCAACCTGCAACTGCTGCTGCCCGGCGCGCAGCTGCTGGGCTGGGCGCACGCGGCCGATGAGAACCCGCAAGGCTCCAAGCAGATCGAGGTCGACGGCCAGGCCTTTGCCGGCGTGGCCTTCCAGCTGGACGGCACCGATAACCAGGACCCGATCCTGGGCATCATCGTCGTCAACCCGAATGCCGACTCGCTCTCCGAGTCCAAGATCACCACGCAGAACTTCGACGCGGAATTCGGCAAGGCTGTTTCGTCGGTGGTGACGGCGCAGACCAAGTCGGGCAGCAATGCCTTTCACGGTTCTGCGTTCGACTATCGCCAGAGCAACGCCAACCTGGCACGTGACCCCTTCACGCAGCCTGCGGGCAGCCCGTTCCCTCCAGGATTGAAGAATCAGTTCGGCGGCTCCATCGGTGGGCCGATCCTTAAAGACAAGTTCTTCTTCTTTGGCGACTACCAGGGTGTGCGGCAAAAGGTCGGCATCTCGGCGATCGAAACCGTGCCAACCTCGCAACTCGTCTCAAGCTGCCTGGCGGGCGCCTGCGACTTCAGCCAGTATGCGACCGCGCAGGGCGTTGCGCAGAACGTCGCGGTCCCGAGCAGCTACCAGCTGATCTACAACAACGCGAGCGGCACGCCCGTGCCCTACACCAACAACGTCATGAATACCGCGCTGTCGCCGCAGGCACTCGCGCTGTTGAAGCTGTTGCAGCCCTATGCGCCCAACACCAACAGCGGCGGCACCTTTGGTGCGCTTCGCGAAAACTATGCGGAAAGCGGCACCGGCGGCTTCAACAGCGACCAGTGGGATACGCGGCTTGATTTCACGGTCAACAGCAACATCCATGCATTTGCGCGCTTCAGTCGCTTCACTGACACCCTCACCGGAACGACAATCTTTGGGCCCGCCGGCGGCGCCGGCTTCGGGTTGGGTGGCTATGGCGGCTCTTCAACGGGCGCTAACGACAGCACGGCCGCGGGGGTCGACATCGCGGTAAACCCCAAGCTGGTCACAGACGTTCGCCTGGGCTACTTCCGCTACAACATCATCACCGGGAAATACGATCAGGGCACTGCCTTCGCCACGCAACTCGGCATCCCCGGGTTGAATAACGACACCACCTTCACCAGCGGCGCGCCTGGTTTCATCCTGGATGACCCCGGGTTTTTCGGGGCCACAGGGCAGAACGGCGATGACCCGACGGCCAGCGGCCCGGAGTACGGCTCCGGCCTGAACATCAATCGCTGCAACTGCGAGTTGGAAGAACGCGAAGACCAGTTCCAGGTCGCCAACAACTGGACCAAGACACTGGGCAACCACTCCGTTAAGTTCGGCGCCGACCTTCGCTACGCGCGCAACCTGCGCGTGCCCAGCGACAACAATCGCACGGGCCTGCTCAACTTCGGCACCGGGCCGACCGGCAACGGCACCAGCGGCACAGGCCTGGGCTTTGCCACGTTCCTGCTGGGCGATGTGACGACGTTTCAGCGCTACGTCAGCACCTCCACCAACGCGAAGGAGTTTCAAAAGCGTGACTTCTTCTATGCGCAGGACACGTGGCGCGCGACGCAGAAGCTGACCGTCAACTACGGTTTGCGCTACGAGCTGTACTTCCCGGAGAGCGTCAACGGCAAGGGCAACGGCGCCATCCTGAACCTGAATACCGGGTACCTGCAGGTGGCCGGGTACGGCAACATCAACAGCGACATGAACCAGGGGATGGCCGCCAATGCCTACAATCCGCGGATCGGTGTGGCGTACCAGGTCAACCCTGGTTTGGTGATCCGTGGCGGGTATGGGCGCAGCTTCGACATCGGCGTCTTCGGCTCAGTGTTCGGCCACACCGCCACACAGAACTTGCCGGTGCTGGCCACCCAGGTGAACACGGCGCCCAACGGCGACAACGTGCAGGACACGGCGTATGCGTTCAACCTGGCAGCCGGCCCCTCCGCGCCGACGTTCCCGACCGTGCCCTCCAATGGTCTGCTTCCGGATCCAGGCAATGAGGTGAATGAGCGGTCGCGTCCGACCACGTTGCGCCTGCCCACGCTGGATGCCTGGAACCTCAGCCTGCAGCAATCGATCAGCCCGACGATGTCGTTCACGATTGCCTACGTCGGCAACAAAGGCACGCACACCTTCGGCGACGTCACAGGCAACACAACCAACCCCAACGAGCCGGGAGACTTCCTGCCGGCGAACTACAGCATCACCGGCAACGCGCTGGCCTATAACCCCAACGGCGGTGACTGCTATCCCGCAGGACCGAACTGCGTGGCCGGCGGTGTAATCTCCGGTGGCAGTGCGCAGGCTGGAACCGTGCTGATCCAGAACGGCCAGACCAAGAACCAGACCTTCCTGCGCCGTTACTACGGGGGCAAGCTCCCGGCCTGCGCCGATACGGCCTATGCCTCGGTGGGTGGTGTCAATGCGCCCAACGGCGGCTGCGGATGGAACCAGGACCTCACCTATTTCGGCGACAACCTGGACACCCACTACAACGCACTACAGGTCACGTTTACCAAGCAGTTGGCGCATGGGGTGTCCTTCAACGCCAACTACGCGTGGCAGGCAGCGCAGGCCTACGCGACCGGCTATTCCACGTGGGACCGGCCGGCTGTATATGGCAACGCGGGCGACCTTCGCCGGCAGCAGGTGATTGTGTACGGCCTGTTCCAGCTGCCGTTTGGCCGCAACAAACTTCTGCTGGGCCATGTAAACAGCGTTGTGAACCAGTTCGTCAGCGGATGGGAGATCAATCCGGTGATCAATTACTCCTCCGGTCTACCGTTCAGGCTGAACTTCTCTAACTGCTCTGCGGCGAACGTGGGCGACGCGCCATGCTATGTCAGCGGCGACACGCACCAGTTCCACAAGCAGGTCAGCGGCTTGCCGGGCAGCGGTTTGACATGGTTCCCCGCCTTCACGCAACAGGGCACAAACTTCACCGCACCGGGCGAGGGCACGTTCTCGCAGCCGGCAGTGGATGTGATTGGCAGCACCGGTCGCAACTCACTCTTCGGTCCGCACTTCTTCAATACGGATCTTTCCGTGCAGAAGAACTTCTCCATCCGCGAGCGGCTCACGTTGCAACTGCGGGCTGACGCGTTTAACGCCTTCAACCACATTAACTGGGGCTTGCCCGGCGGTGGCGACACCAACATCGACCAGGGTGGGTCAATCTCCAGTGGGCCGTATCCCTCGGGCACCACCGGCGCGACTCGCCAGATGCAGTTTTCCGGCCGGGTGCAGTTCTAACCGGCCACACCTTTTCTCCTCAGGGGAAGAGCCTTTGGCTCTTCTCCCTTTTTTCTTGCGAGGCTTTCCTTTCGCGCTGCCCATGGAGTAAAGAACTGCTATGACGTGGGGTGTTCGAAGGGTTCTCCGGCCAGCGCTGTGCGGTGTGTGTCTGTGCCTGCGCGCTCCCAGCAGTCCAGCGCAGCAGGCACCCGCGCCGGCCACACCGGAGGCACCCACAACTCAAGTCGCTGACCTGCGCAAGATGATTGCAAGCGGCCACGACCAGGACGCGGTCGAGAGGGCCGAAGCCCTGCGCGCGCAGCAGCCGCACACGGCAGGCCTGGACCTTGCTGAAGGCGATGCACTGTATGATCTCGGTCGCTTGGTGGACGCTGAAGCCGCGTACGGGCGAGCGTTGGCGCTGGATCCTCACGACGAGGCCGCGGCCCAGATGCGGGGCTTGTCGCTGTTTCGGCTCGGCCGCCCAAAGGATGCTGTTGCGCTGCTCGAAACCAATCACGCAGTGGGCGCGCAGGCCAAGGCTGACCCGACCTATGTCCTCGCGCTGTGCTACATGGATACGCTGCGCTATGACGACGCGCGCCGCGCCTTTGCGGCCCAGTATGGTTTTGCGCCGGAGTCCGCGCCGGCCTACTTGGTGACGGCGCGCATGCTGTTGCGGCGCGAGTTCAAGCCCATCGCCAAGCAGTATGCCGAGAAAGCCCTGGCCATGCGCCCCGATCTTCCGGGAGCCCACGAACTGCTGGGCGAACTCGCATTGGGGCAGAACCATCTCGACGAAGCGGAAGCGGAGTTCAGCAAGGAGCGTGACCTCGATCCGCTGGAAGGCGTGGCATACGAGCGGCTGGGCGACGCGTACACACGATCCGGCAAATACACCGACGCCGCGCGTGTGCTGCAGCAGGCCGTGCTGCTGGAGCCGAACGCAACAGGGCCGTACATTCTGCTGGGCAAGGTGTTGCTGAAGCAAGGTCAGCCTGTTGGGGCGATGACATTTTTGCAGAAGGCGGAGGCGATGGATCCGGCAAATTACATGACGCACAACCTGCTTGCGCAGGCCTATCGCACGGTGGGCCGCAGCGCCGAGGCGAGCCGCGAGGTAGCGCTCACCGTGAAGACACAGGCGCAGGATGAACCCAAGCTCACCTCACCGAAGTAAGCGGCAGTGAGCCTGTGGTGGGCAGAGATGACGAATCGGGAATGGGTCAAGCGTCAACATGAGATCAGCAGCGATACATGGGCGATGGGTGGCAGGTGCCCTCGCGCTTGCTGTTGTGCTTGCCCTGTGTTCGTTGCGGCACGGTCGTTCCGCACGAGTGTTGGCTGCCGACCGTGCCGAGGCAACGCAACCTGCCCTGAACGACCCTGATACGGTGTGCGCGCGATGCCATGCGGCGATCTACGACCGCTACAAGCACTCGGCCATGGGAGCGGGCAGCGGGCCGGCGATGGCGGCGCTGGTTCCTGGGGAGTTCACACATCCGGAATCCGGCGTGCACTACAAAGTTTTCGCGCGCGATGGCCGCGCATGGATGAGCTTCAGCCGGCCCGCAAGTGCCGGTCGCGCGCCGCTCGATGGGGAACGTGAACTGTTGTACTTCGTCGGCTCTGGACGCCGCGGTCGCACGTATCTCTACCAGGCTGCGGACCAGTGGTTTGAGCTGCCGATCAACTTCTATCCGCGACGTGCGCACTGGGCCATGGCGCCGGCGTATGACGGTGCGCAGAGCATGCCTGCGGCCTTGCCCGTCGAGCCCAACTGCCTCCATTGCCACGCCACCGAGGTGGAAACGCCGCTGCCGGAGGCCCGCAATCGCTTTCCGCATCGGCCATTCGACCAGGGCGGTGTCGGCTGCAGTGCCTGCCATGGCGACCCTACGGCGCACCTTGCGGTTGGTGGTCATGGAGCGATCCTTAACCCTGCGAAGATGAGCGTGGCGGCGCGCGATAGCGCCTGCGTGCAGTGTCATTTGGAAGGCGATGCGGTGGTGTACCGTCCCGGCAAGTCGTTGGCTGCGTTTGGACCTGGCGACACCTTGTCAGACTTCGCGGTGTACTTTGTGCGGGCAAGCCAAACCGGGGGCGGTCAGCGGGCGAGCAGCCAGTACGAAGCGATGCTGAAGAGTGCCTGCAAACGCGGCGCGGGCGACCGGCTTACCTGCACCAGCTGCCATGATGCGCACGGGGAGCCCGCCGCGGCGGATCGCGTGGCGTTCTATCGGGCCAAGTGCCTGAGCTGCCACACGTCGCCGCAGATCGCAACGGCACATCATCCTGAGCAGCCGGACTGCGCCACATGCCACATGCCCACGCGCAACACTGTCGACATCTCCCATGAGCAGGTCACCGACCACGATATCGAGCGGACGCCGGCGCGGGATAGCACTGGTGCAAAGCGCTGGGTAGAGGGCGAAGAGCTGGTCGCTGTCGGCAAGGTGGAGGTAGGCGACCGCGAGTGGGGCCTGGCCTATGCGCAGCGTGCGCAGAAAGGCGATCGCAAAGCCGCCGCGCATGCGTTGGATTTGCTGAAGCGTGCCGAAGCCGAGGGCGCCCACGACGAGCAGGTGCATGTAAACCTTGGCTTTTTGGAGCAGGTCGCCGGGGACACCGCCGCCGCGCGGCAGGAGTACGCGGCGGCGCTTCGCGAAAACCCGTTCAGCGCGCCGGCCCTGGTGAATCGTGCGGTGCTGGATGCTGCCGGTGGCGACCTTGCCGAGGCGGTGCGCCTGCTCGATCGTCTGGTGCGCGCCGACCCCAGCCGAACGCTTGCCGGGGCTGACCTGCTGAAACTGGAGTGCCGCGCAGGCGAGGCAGACCGCGCCGAGGCCTTACTTGCGGACCTTCGCGCGGTAAACCCGGACGCCCCAGAGCTGCGCGCCTTTGGCAATCACGGATGCGCGCCGTAGGCTTAGCAGTTTCACCGTTGCTTAAGGCGAGGGCAACGGATCTGTATGGCGACTGCACGTGCTACCAGCGCAGCGTCATTCGTTGCTGCATCCACCCGCTGCCTTGCGGAAGTGTGACGTTGATGGCATCCCCCACCAGCGAGCCTCCGTTCACGAAAAGGCGTGCGGCTGCCGTGCCGTTCCGCGTGACATGAAACGTAACGCTGCTTCCTGCCGGCGCCTCCACGATGAGGCTCAGGCTATGCCCGGTGTGCTCTTCCCCAAGCACATGGGGCTGCGCTGTTTCCGCTCCCGGCGAAGGCAAATTCACACTCTGCAACGAGAGCTCGACTGGCGCCAACGGGAGCATTAACGTGTGCGCACGTGCAGGTGCTGTTGTGCAGGTTGGCCCGCTCCCTTGCTGAACTCTTGAGCTACTCGGAAGTGACGGCCTATCCACAAGACACAGCGTGCTGGGCACCTCGCTTGTCGCGACCACACGCAGACGAGTTCCCTGCCGCTGATACGTCAGCGTGTACTCCGTGGCGCCGACATGCACGTGGTCCAACGTGGCTTCACCCCAGGTGGGCGGCAGATGCGGATGCAGGGAAAGCGTGTTGTTGGCCGCATCCGGTTCAACGCCGAAGAGCTCGCGCATCGCAGGCGCAAGCACCATCGCGGAGCTCCACAACTGATGCGTGCTGGAGCGGCCCAGCGGCTGGTAGAAGCGCCCTGAGAGCACCTCCGTCACAGCGCCCGGGTCCTGCGCCCAGGTGAGCTCCAGGTTCTGCCGCAGTGCCGCATAGCCGGCGAGTGGACGTTCCGCGCGATACTGCGCCACAGCGTTCCAGCCCGTAAACAAAGGCCAAACCGTGCCCTGGTGATAGCTGATCGGATCGTAGGTCGGGTCGTTGTCTGCCAGGGCGCGCGTTCCCCAATCCGTCCCGAAGTGCTCGCCTGCCCACGCGTCCAGCATCGGCGCAGGTTGCGGCAAACCGTCGCCTTGGCCCCACAGGGCAATCGCCGGATAGATCGTCTCCGTTGGGTCATACGTGCCGTCGACGTTCTTGCTAAAGGCATACAGCCCTGAAGGCAGATGATAGGCGGCCACCGCAGCCTCGAGCTTGTGTGCCGTGTTTTCAGCTTGCTGCACAAGCTCAGGATGTTGCGACCACGCGGCCAATTGCGCAAAGGCGCGTGTGGCATCACGGTCAAGCGCCGCCAGATAGAGCTCCTCATGCGGAAGCTTGGGCGGCCAGCCTTCGACCCATCCCGTGCCCTGCGCATTGTCGTACACGCCGTCGCCGTCCGAATCATGCGTGCGCTCGAACGTGTACGCCTTCTGCAGCGCCTCCCAGTTTGCCTGCAAAAACGCGCGATCCCCCGTGGCACGCACGTAGTCCTGCATGGCGAGCAAGAACAACGGCGTTGCATCGGCCGCGGCGTACTCGTAGGGCAGCTTGTCCCATGTCATGTCGCCGGTGAGCGATTCGGCGGTTTGCGAGAACTCATGCGGCATCTTGCCGTCGGCCCGCTGACGCCGGATCAGAAAGGCAAACGCGCGACGTGCCAACGCTGCGTCGCCTTCGCTATCGATGGCGTACATCGACCACAAGGTGTCGCGGCCGAAGAACCAGCCAAACCCGGGACGCGCCGAGTCGAACGCTGGAAACCATCCGGCGACCAACCCAGTCTCAGCCGCAACGTTGTCATGTGCGGGAATGCTGGCCTGCGATTTGTCGATCGCCAGCTCTGCCCATTGCATCGCCTTGTTGAACGCCGCATCTGGCGTGTGCGGCACGGCACGGTGATCGAAGAAGTGGGCGTAGTAGGCCTGCGTGCGCGCGTAGATCTGCGGCAGATCCTGGCTGTTCGCGATCAAGCGTTGCAACAGAATACGTTGCGCGTCGCCGGTGTTCGTCTCCCCGGGCCGGTTCACTTCGCAGAGCAAGGGGAACAAATGATTGCCGTCGCGTGCAGGTTCGAAGTGCACGCGAAACTCGATCGGCAGCGTGTGTGGGTGCTCCTGGTACGGATTGATGGGCCCGGGTGGTGGGTTGGGCATGCCGATCACGCCGAAGAGCTGCGGATTGTCTGTGCCGATGGCATACGCACCGCCGCTGCCCAAGGGGCGCCAGTCCCACCCGGGCTGTCCCCACTGCGGCGCGGGCCACATCTGGATCATCGCAGGCGTGAGCGACACGATCAGCGTTGCGGGGTGAAGGCTGTGGATCTCAAACAGGATCTGCCCGCCCAAGTGGCTGTTCGGGTCCTTTGGGTCATCTGGATCACCGGCCGGCACAAACATGTGTTGCCGCACCGTAATCGCGGCATGGCTATACGTGATCGTTGTGTGATCGGGGCTCACGTCTAATTGGGCTGCGAGTGGGTTGAGTTCGATCGGAACGGGATAGCCGTCCACCTCAGCGCGCAGATGCAGCGCGGAGAAGAACTTGGTTGGCAGCTGCCATAACTCCACCGTGCCGTCCTGCATGCCGAGGATCGCGCCGGAGCGTCCCGTCACCGTGAACGGATGGCTGGGCAGTGCTGGTTGACGCAGGGTCAGGGCATCACTCTGCGTGAACGCAAAGGCAGGCGTTGGCTCCAGCACGGCGGGCTGCTGCGCCGAAGAGGGCTGCAGCGCCAGAGCGTGCAGCGCACAGAGCGCAATGGCGGAGAAGAGGGGTCTGCGAGATGGCATACGTTGGCGTGTGAAGTCTAAGCGATTCCCGATACCCTTGGCGCGGAGAAAGCGTTGTGGAGCTCTGCGACCGTGCCGGCAGTGACGACCGAGCGCATCATCCACTGCGCGGCCAGTTGTAACCGAGCGTTCACCCGAGGTTCATCGAGCGACTGAAATCAGCCGCTAAGGTCGAGGCCATGTCCACAATTTTTGGCTTGGCTTCGCGTCGTGCGGGGCTCCTTGCGGCGTTGGCGCTGACGTCGGCTTCAGCGATCCACGCGCAGTATGAGAACGGCAGTGTCGTCGGTACGATCAAAGACCCAAGCGGGGCACCGGTCCCGCACGCAAAGGTGAAGGTGACCAACACCGCAACGGGTGCCAATGTCGACGCAGAAACCAACGAGACGGGCGAATACGACGTTCCCCAGCTTCGTGTCGGTGTGTACACCGTGGTGGCCACCGCATCGGGATTTAGCGACGCCGTCGCAAAGAATGTCACGGTGTCGGTGGGCAATCGTCAGCGGATCGACCTGGCATTGGCACTCGGCACCGCGCAGACCACCGTGGAAGTGAGCGATGTGGCGCTGCAACTGGAAACCGACCAGAGCCAACGCGACCAGACCATCACGAACTATCAGTCTGAGGCGTTGCCCCTGGTGTCGCGCAACTACTCGGACCTTTTAGGCCTGGTCACCGGCGTGCGGCAGGCGCCCACAGCGGCTACCACGACGTCCATCAGCAGCCTGGTGCGTGCGGGGGCCTACAACGTCAACGGGCAGCGCAGCGTCTTCAACAACTTCCTGCTCGACGGCATCGACAATAATGCGTATGGCGAGTCCAATCAGGGCTTCGACAACCAGATCATCGCCATCCCGCCGGATTCGGTCGCGCAGTTCAGCGTCGTCACCAACAACGAGAGCGCCGAGTATGGGCGGTCGTCCGGCGCCACCATCAACGTGGCTTCCAACAGCGGCAGCAACCAGTTTCACGCGACGCTGTATGAGTTTTTCCGCAACACGGACCTGAACGCGGCCGGCTTTTTCAAGCCAACGCTGGTCAGCCCGGCCACCGGTACCGTGGTTCCCTTCCAGAAGCCGACGTTTAACCGCAATCAGTTTGGCATCAACTTCGGCGGACCGATCCTCCACAACCGCCTCTTTTTCTTTCTCGACTATGAAGGCTTCCGCCAGGTGCTGAAGCCGCTCACCGTACTGACGCTGCCCACGCAAAATGAGCTGAACGGGATCCTCAGCGTGCCGGTGCGCAACCCGGTGACAAACCAGTACTACGCGGCTGGCACGGCGATTCCGCAAAGCGCCATCAGCCCGCTTTCTGCGCGGATTGTGAACTACTTCAAGGGTATCGGCGGCCTACCGACCGCAGGCGTCGCGGGCAGTGGCCTGGCGTCGAATGACTACGCCGCCGAAGTGCCCTTCAGCGATAACGCCGACAAGGGCGACCTCCGGCTGGACTGGACGCAGAACCAGAACAACACCTACTTCCTGCGCGTCTCTGACCGTAAGGAAAATGCCGTCAACTTCCCGTCCATTCCCCTGCCTCTGGATGGGCAAACCAACGGCGCGATTCGCGTGCTGGACCAGCAAGTCGCGGCCGGCTACACGCACCTGTTCGGCTCCAACAAGGTGCTGGACGCGCGGCTTGGGCTGTCACGCACCAAGGCCGGTAAATACACCTTGTCGATCGGCAACAATGCCTTCACGATTCCGGGCCTGCCGAACAATCCCACGGTGTCCGGCGGGTTGCCATCGATTGGTATCGGCGGTGGCTTTAGCGTGTTTGGGCGTCAGTCGACCAACCCCCAGTGGCAGAACCCCGCGGTGCTCGACCCCAAAGTGAATTACACCTGGGTTAAGGGAAACCACTCGATGAAGTATGGATTCGAGTATGAGCACGTGTGGATGGCGGTCAACGATAACAACCCGCTATACGGCTCCTATACCTTTAGCGGCGGCTACAGTCTGTGCAACGCAAACACCGCGGGTGCGAACGGTCGATGCAACACAACCTCCACCGGTGCCGCCGCGCCAACCTCCGCAGCTCCGGATGATTACTGGGCCGATTTTCTGTTTGGCAACTCCAGCGCGTACTCACTCGCGAACTACTTCGTGGTGCATTTGCGGCAAACGCTGCTGAGCGCGTATGCGCAGGACGATTGGCGCGTGACGCCTCAGCTGACGTTGAATCTTGGCCTGCGTTGGGAATACGGCTCGCCGTACTCCGATGAGGGCCACAACATCTCGAACTTCGACCCAGGAACACAGACACTGCTCACAAAAACCCCGGGCGCCGTGGCCGGCAACGGCATCACGCCGGTGACCTTCGGTGGCGTGTATGGCGCCACGCTGGTGCACCCTGACCTAAACGACTTTGCCCCCCGCGTGGGCTTCGCCTACGCGGCCGATGCGAAAACGGCCATCCGCGGTGGCTTTGGCGTCAGCTTCGTGCACTACACGCGTGCGGGTTCCGGCGACATCCTGCCGATCAATGCCCCGCAGGCCCAGTTTGCGTCCGTGACGCAGATCGCTCCCACAGCCACCAATCACTGCGCGACGTTGCCGGCGCAGATCATTGCCATCGGCAGCACGACGCCGAGCTGTTATGCCACCGCGGAACAGGGCTTCCCGAGCGGCCTGGTGACCAGCTTTAACCCCGCAACCGACAACATCACGTGGATCCCCGCAAACACGCGTGATAGCTACGTGGAAAGCTACTTCTTGGATGTGCAGCGGCAGTTGCGCAAGAACATCGTGTTTGATCTTGCGTATGTGGGCAATCACTCGGTGAAGCTGCAGGGCTTCCTGAACGGCAACCAGAAGAACCCAGCGGTGGTGACCAACGGCCAGTTCACGCGGCCGTTCGGCAATTGGCCAAGCGACATCACCGAAGCGCTGAACGAGTTCTACGGCAACTACAACTCCCTGCAGGCACGGTATGAGCAGCGCATGACCGGCGGCCTGACATTGTTGAACTCGTTCACGTGGGAGCACTCGCTGGACAACGCCAGCGCATCGCTGGAGGGCAACACGCCGTCGCCCCAGAACGCCTTCAACATCGCCGCCGACTACGCGCAATCTGACTACAACCTGCCGGTCAGCAACGTCACGAGCCTGATCTATGAGCTGCCCTTTGGGCGTGGACGGCAATTCATGTCTCACGCCAGCGGGCTTGTGGACAGCGTGCTGGGCGGCTGGCAGCTCAGCCTGGTCAACACGGCGCAGGCAGGCACGCCGTTCAACATCACCTATGGGCCAAGCTCGGCCAATGCGGTGTCTGTGCAGATCGCGGCCACGTACCGCGGCGCCAATGAGTACCGGCCAGACCGCGTCCCTGGGCAGGCGGTAACGCAGGGGCGCAGCAACCGGGCCGCCAACACGGGCTATGTAAACTACGTCAACCTGAACGCGTTCAAACTGCAGCCCACGCGCGATGCTGCCGGCAATCTGCTGAGCCCCTTCGGCAATGCCTCACGCAATCCGGGCCGCTCGCCGGCGTTTTACGAAAGCGACCTCGACTTCAACAAGCGCTTCCACACACCGATGGAGCGGCTACAGGTGGAGTTCCGCGGTGAGCTATATGACCTGTTCAACCACACCAACCTGTACCTGCCGGGAACCATCTCCGGCACGTTGGGGGCCACCACGGCGGCGCTGGGTGCGGGCGCCACCACACCGCTGGGCGCGATCACCGGAGGCACACCCACGGGAGGCGGCCAGGTGACCAGCACGTTTGAGCCCCGCATCGTGCAGTTCGCGTTGAAGTTGATCTATTGACGCCTGTACGGGCGCTGCATATGGTGGCGCCCGCACAGGCATGTTGGCCTAGTACGCTGCTGCCACTTCGCGACGTTCTTCCGCTGCCTCCGCGCACAACACAACGCGGTTGCGACCACCGCGTTTGGCGCGGTACAGCGCCATATCGGCGCGGTGCAGCAGGTCTGTCCAACTCGTTTCGCCGCTTTGCCAGACGGCTACACCGATGCTTACAGTGAGCATGACGCGTCCGCCTCCTTCGCGAAGAACGATGCCGGCTGTGGCTACTCGCAGCTCATCCGCCAACACCTCCGCACGCGTCAGGGACTGACCCGGCAGCAGCATCGCGAACTCTTCGCCGCCGAGCCGCGCCACGGTGTAGGGCGTATCCAGGGTCGCCGCCATAAGCACCTCACCCACGGCGCGAAGCGCACGATCGCCCACAGCATGACCCCAGGTGTCATTCAGCGCTTTGAAGGCATCGAGGTCCATCATCATCAGTGCGAGCGGCAGGGTGTTGCGGGCCGCGAGCTTGAGCTGGCCGGCCGCGATCTCTTCCATGGCGCGACGGTTCGGCAACCCCGTCAGCGCGTCCAGGCGAGTTTCCCGGTGCAAGAGGCGGCTGCTTTCGGCCAGGTACAGGGCCAGAAACGAAAACGCAAGCAGGGTGACGTTGATGATCGTGAGCTCACGCAGCGCAAGCACCACGCCGGGTGCCCTGGCCGGATCAAGCACCAGACGCGCCAAAAACGTGAGCAGAACAGCTCCGAGCAGGCCCGCGGTGATGCGAGCCCGCAGGCGCACCGGACCGACACCGGCCGTCCAGAGACTGCGAATGTTTGCACCGAGGATGAAACAACCGACGACCGATGCGACGTCGGTCTGCAGCGGCCAGAGTGGGTGAAAGGGGGCCATCGCAAAGAGGAGGAGCATGGCCGCGCCCAGCAATCCCTTCTCCAGCGTGGGCCGTTGCGCCGTGCGTTTGAAGAAGGCCCGCAGACCGCTGTGGAACAAAAACAGCATCAGCGGCAACATGGAAAGGGCAAGGCCTTCCGGCAGCCAGAGACCCTTGTTGCGCCAAAGCGGCTGGAGCGCGATGGCTGCGGTGTGAATCGCGCAGGCCCACGCGAGTTGGGCAAGTCCACGAAAACGCCGGTCGCCGACCGCGAGCAGGAAGAGCACAACCGTGGACGTCGCCTGCGACACAAGCGTCACCACAAGCACTGTATGGAGGGCGATCATGCGGATTTCCCGGGACGGAAAGAAGCTCTTTTCCCGATTCTTCCACAGAAGTCGACATTGACAATCCCTTTATGTACTCAGGTGCCTTATCGAGCCATCGGCGCCCGGCAACGAACCGCGCGGCGCCGTCCGCCATAGCGAGCGCGGTGCGTCGGCGTGGCGACTACGACGGAGCGTTTGCAGTCACGGCATGCTGCAGACGGGCTTTGTCGATCTCGTGGCCTGTCGTCCGTTCGATGGATGACAACGCACGCCCTTGCAAGGCAGTATGGAGCGTGATGATGGCACGTGCGAGTCGAAAGAGATGGCTGTTCGCGAGTGTGGCCGGGCTTGGCTTGCTGGTGGGCGCGCTTCGCCTGAGCCGGCCGTCACCGGCTGCGGCCTTTGCTGACAGGAAGGAAGCCGGGGCTGAGCTCTTTGCCACACGCGGATGCGCCCACTGCCACGGCGATGACGGGCAAGGCACCGACAAAGCGCCAGGCTTGCGGGAGCTGCGCAAGAAGTTGAGCGCCGACCGCATCCGCGACCAGATCGTGCACGGGGGCCAGGGCATGCCCGCCTTCGGCGACTCTCTGAAAGACGACGAAGTCGACGACCTGGTCAGCTTCTTGCGGGCCAAAAAGTGGGTCACGCCGCCCGCGGTGGTCCACCCAGCGGACGAGACCAAACCCTCGGCACCCGCAATGCCCTAGACAGCGCTGGGCCGCGCCCAGGGCAGCGGCAACCAGGGTTGCGCGCAACCTCCGCCCCGACGCGCTCGAGATCCCGGTCACACGTTGAATTTAAAGAAGAGGATGTCGCCGTCTTTAACGACGTACTCCTTGCCTTCGGAGCGGAGCAGGCCCTTTTCCTTCACAGCCTGCTCACTCCCCAGAGCGAAAAGGTCGTTGCAGCTGTAGCAGTCTGCCTTGATGAAGCCCCGCTCGAAGTCGGTGTGGATGACACCGGCCGCGCCGGGCGCCTTGGTCCCACGCGTGATGGTCCAGGCGCGCACCTCCTGTACACCTGCCGTGAAGTAGGTGATCAGGTTGAGCAAGCGGTAGCCGGCATGGATCAGGCGGTTGAGGCCAGGCTCGGAGAGGCCCAGGTCGGTCAAGAACTCCTGGCGCTCGTCAGGCTCCAGCAGGGCGATCTCCGACTCCAGCGCGCCGCAGATGCGGACGACCTCGGAACCCTCTTCGGCCGCGCGGGCCTCCACCTTGGCGGTGTGGGCGTTGCCGGTGACGAGCGCACCTTCGTCGACGTTGGCGACATACAGCATGGGCTTGGCGGTGATCAGGTGCAGGTCGCGCGCGGCGAGGCGCTCATCCTCGGTCAGGTCGACGACGCGGGCAGGCTTGCCGGCCTCGAGCGCCTCCTTCAGCTTGGCAACCGCGGAGCCCTCCGACTTGATCTTCTGGTCGGTGGTGTTCTTCAGCAGCTTCTCGAGCCGCTGCGAACGCTTTTCGACGGTGTCGAGATCGGCAAGCAGAAGCTCGGTATTGATGGTGTCGATATCCGAAAGCGGGTCAACGTGACCGGCGACATGGACCACTTCGGGGTCTTCAAAGCACCGAACCACGTGCGCAATGGCGTCGGTAGACCGGATGTGGCCGAGAAACTGGTTGCCTAGACCTTCACCCTTGGAGGCGCCGGCGACCAGGCCGGCGATGTCGATGAACTCCATCGTGGTGGGGACCAGCGACTTGGGCTGGATCAGGGCGGCGATCTTGTCGAGGCGCTCGTCCGGGACGGAAACGATGCCGACGTTTGGGTCGATGGTGCAGAAGGGGTAGTTCGCGGCTTGGGCCTTGGCGGCGGTGAGCGCGTTGAAGATGGTGGATTTGCCCACATTGGGCAGGCCGACGATGCCACAATTCAATGCCATACATGGTTAGGGTACAGGGTTGTTGGTGGCTAGTGGCTTGTGGTTGGTTGTTGGTGCTTGTGGCTTGTGGCTGGTTGTTGGTGGCTGTTCCTGTTTCCTGTTTCCTGTTTCCTGTTTCCTGTTTGCTGTTTGCTGGTGATTTGTGAAGCGTCCTGACAAGTGGGGTGGGTAGTTGCGCCTCCTGGAACGGTGGCTCAGGTAACTTCCTCGTGTTTCGCTTGGGCGTTACCAAAAAGTTGTAGGCCCGTCCCGAAACAGTGCTACTGTGAGTCTCACCGGAAAAGACTTAGGGGACTGCTTGGGGAGGGAGAGGCGCGCGGGTGTGCGCCTCCGCCTTGGGCGGAGTGCAGGCGGGCTCGCCGACCCATGAGGTTTCCGGTCGTGTTCGTCTGCGCTGTTGCGCAGGGCTCGAAGTTGCGGCACCACCTCCAGGAGATCTCCATGCGTATCTCTTCGCTTCTGCTTCCCTCGTCCGCGCTGTTCCTTGCTGGCCTTTTGGCGCTGCCGGCATTCAGCCAAACATTTGCGGCCAACACCGGTGCTGATCCAGTGATTGAGACGCCGTCACCCCGGGCTGTTCACATCGGCGTGCCTGCACACCAGCGCAGCGGGAACCCAACGCTGCTCTACGGCCGCGTGCGGGATGGCGTGTACACGGTGGATGGCATGGTGGCCAAGCTGCAGCTCAACTACAACGTGAACGGCGCCAATTTCCTGTATTTCTTTGTGCCTGGTGTCGGCACCGCGGTCGTATCCGCCAGCGCGGACCCGGACGCCATTGTGGCGGAGGCGCGCTACAAAGGGAATGAGCTGAACTTCACGGTGGGCGACCATCGCTTCCGGCTTACCGGGGTCGCGCTGGCCAGCGATAAGGGCTCAGCGCCCGCACACCTGTATGCCAAGCTGGACCGCGATGCCTGGCGCCTCACCCGTCAGCCGATGATTGGCTTTGGCAATGCGAACGAGATGCCGTATGTGTGGCCGGGCGCCTTGCCATCGCAGTCAGCCTCGGTGAAAGCGGAGGAGACCCACATCGGCCCACCCGTGCCGGCAACCCTCTTGCCGAGCGCGACACCTGTGGTTCCCGCCAGAAGGCCGGTTGCCGTGCAGCCTGCCGCTCTGCATTCGAAGGTTCTGCGATAGTTGGCCGCTGCTCGAGCAGCAATCAGCCAAGGACGCCGAAACCCAAGGGAAAGGCTTCGTGCCTTTCCCCCGTTTGTATGCATCCCAACCTGACATGACCAGAACTGTCACGATCACGCATCACGCCACGAAGCCTGAGTATCAATGGGAGTTTGTTGTTCCGGAAGGGTCGACGGTGCTCCTGCGGGAGGACGCACTGCGCCCGGCACTGGCCGTCCTGAAGCTGCAGAAGGAAGACGCCGTGCACCAGCAGGTGGAGGCGCTGCCCAATGGCGGTTCGCAATCCGTGAACGCCGATCTCCAAGACGCTGACGTCCAGCAGCTTGTCGGGCTCGCCGTGAAGACGGTGTAAGGACACGAAAAGGCCCGGCTGCGGGTGCACCGCTGCAGCCGGGCCTTGTTGTGTGTGCGCTAGTTCTGCGCGTTAGTGGGTTTGTGTTCCTGGCGTTGTGTCCGGCTTGCCGGCATCTGGAGGCGGCACCTGCGCGTTGGGGTAGATGTTCGGGATAGGCGCAGCCTGTTGCCGGTCGAGTTCCGGATGTGGGAAGGGTTTGCGGGGAATCATCTCGTCACGCTGCGAGGTGTTGTAGAGAAAGATCGCCTCAAGGACAGCACCCTGCTCCAGATCCAGCGGGTGCAGACGGTCCACGGTGTCCATATCCGAGTGGTGCGTCCGGGTCTCGTAGTCCATCGGGTCCTGGATGAACTGGAAGCCTGGCAGGCCGACGGCGTCGTAGCTCAGGTGGTCGGTGCCGCCCGTGTCGCGGTAGCTGATCGTCGTCACGCCAAGGTCCGCCAGCGGCGCGATCCACTGCTTGAAGATCGGACCGACCGCGTAGTTCCCTTGCGTGTACACCCCGCGCACCTTGCCTGTGCCGTTGTCGAGGTTGTAGTAGGCGTCGAGCTTTTCCCACTCCTTCGTGGTGGTCAACGCGCCGTGGTGGGCCAGGTAGCCCGGGGTGCCCGGCGGGTCTGCCGGAACCGGCGGAGCGAAGGTGCCGAAGTGCTGCTTCACGTAGCCCTGTGAGCCGAAAAGCCCCTGCTCTTCCCCGCTCCACAGCGCGATGCGGATGGTGCGGCGCGGATGCACGTCCAGCGCTTTCAGGATGCGCATGGCTTCCATGGCCATCACGCTTCCTGCGCCGTTGTCGGTCGCGCCCGTGCCGGAGATCCAGCTGTCCAGATGGCCGCCGACCATGACGACTTCGTCCTTGAGCTTGGGGTCGGTGCCGGGAATCTCGGCAACGGTGTCAAAGCCGTGTTCGTGGTCGCCCGTAAACTTTGTGTCGATGTTGACCTCAACCGTTACGGGCACGTTGGCGGAGGCCATGCGCGCCAACCGGTTGTAGTGCTCAATCATCATCACGGCGTTGGGAATCTTGACCGCGTTCTCAGGCTTCTGCGCGGCGGTGGCAAGATTGGCGCCGTTATCGTCAAAGATGATCCCGGTGCCACCGCCGTCGTTGCTGTCGCGGGTGGGCGTAATGATCGCCAGCACACCTTCTTCGGCCATCATCTTCAGCGCGGCCTGGCGCAGTTCGGTCTGCCGGCGGCGGTCAGCAACCTGCTGCTCGCGCGTGGGGGCGCCGGGGCGCGGCGTGCGCTGCTCGACTGTCTCCATGTCTTTCAGCTCGGCGTCGGTGTAGCGATGGAAGAGCGGCTCGGTCATGTCGGGCGTGGGCCGCATGGCGCCCAGCAGAACAATCTTGCCCTTCAGCTTGCCGCTGAACTTGTCCAGGTCCTCTGCGCTGTGTGCGTCGACATAGACGACCTGCCCGGTTACAGGACCCTTGGTCGCAGGAGACCACGGGGCGGCCTGCAGCCACAGCGGTTCGGGGTCCGGCGAGACCATGCGCGCCCAGGTGTTGATTTGCTGCCAGCCAAAGCCGAAGTCGCCCCAGTCTTCCAGGTGCGCGTTGCTGAGGCCGATGGCGGTCATGGTGTCGCGCGTCCAGGCGTTGGCTTTGGCCATGTTGGGCGAACCGGTAAGGCGCGGGCCGATGCCATCCATCAGCGCCTCAGAAAACTGCATGGCGTGGCCGTGTTGGAAGGCCTCCGTGCGAATGCGCGCGTACATCGTGAGGTCGATGTTTTCAACCGCGGGCTGCGGGCCGTAGTAGCTGGGAACCTTCTTCGGGTTGTCGCCTTCAGCATTGGCCTCAGACCGCTTCTTCTGGGCGGAGGCGGCGCTGGTGAGCAGCACAGCGGAAAGCGCAAACGAAGTCCAGCGAGTCAGGCGTGACCTGCCGGAAGCACGACGAACGTGAGGCATTGAGGAGGGCTCCTGAGGGAATGTGAAGCCAGTATGACAGGAAGCGCCCCGATGTATAAGCAACAAAGGGCTGAGGCCAGGATGGCGTCAGGATCGGAGTGAGCCGATGGACTTAAAACCATGGTTGTTGGGATCTATGTGCTTTGCCGCTGGCGCTGGGAGCCTGCTCAGCCAGACTCCATCGCCGCAATCGACCAAAGCGCAGACGACCAGGGTCTCGCGGGGGCAGATCGTGACGCTTCTGCAGCAAGCCCTGCCCGGTGCGCCGGGGGAGACCGGGGGCGGCCTGTATGACGGCACCAACTTCCGTATAGGCGCGCTGAAGCGCAAACTGCCCGGCGAAGTCGAGATCCACCGCGACGACACCGACATCCTTTACGTGCTCTCCGGCAGCACGGTAGTGGTCACCGGGGGCACGGTGGAGGGCCTGCACACCGAGTCGCCGGCAGAGCAGCGTGGAACGGCCATCCGCAATGGCGTTCGGCACACTCTGGTCGCCGGCGACATGCTGGTGATCCCGAAGACGGAGCCGCACTGGTTCCAGAAGGTCTCCGGCGAGGTGAGTTACGTGGTCATCAAGGTGCAGGATGGGGCAGCGACCAGGCCCTGAAGCGGCCTGCTGCGGCGCAGCCTGGGCTTAAAGGTCAGGCCGTGTACCTTTACGCGTGATGCGGCGAATCCACTGCACGCCGAGGAAGGCCAGCGCGGCAACACCCACGCCGAGGCCGATCGGGAAGCCGACGCGCTTGTAGGTCATCGCGAAGTCCGGCGTGGTGTGGCTGACGCCGGCGTAGATGGCAAAGCCGATGATGGCGAGCAGTGTGGCGAGGAAGAAGGCGGTAAAGCCAGCAGCAAGGCCCATCAGCAGCGACTGAAACCAGCCGAGATCGCCCATGGGAATGCCAAAGATTGTGCCTTCGCGGCGGGCGGTGTCGACGTGATCGGAAGTGGCCATCTCCGATAGAATACTTGGATGGCCGAAGGTTTGGGCGAAGGACAGGGCGCGCCGCTGGTGCGGGCGTCACAGGTGGCACGTGAGGCCGAGGTGCGCCGGTCCGCCAACGGGGTGCGGTTTGCCACGTATGGGGAGACGGGCGTTCCCGCGCCGGACCTCCATCGCATGCTGGAGGCTGTGCCGGCGGCCATTGCCACGGCGCTCAAGGGCAACACCTACTACTTCGTGCCGGTGGCGCTGCGCGAGCCGGACATGACGGAGTCGCCGCGGCGGAGCAAGGGCGAGAGCCCGGAACAGGCGATGGTTGCGCCGGCGTGGACCGAGGACCTGAGCGAGGCAGCGATCTGCCACCGCAATGTGGAGCTGGACCAGGAGTTAGGCAGCGGACATCGTGGGGTGTTTATCTCCACGCGGCTGATGGGCGACCGTTTTGCGCTGAGCTTTGAGTTCTTTATCAATGTTGCGCATGCGTTTGTGGACGAGGCTGGGGTGCCGGGGCGGTTTGCCGAGCTGGTGTGGGGGCAGGCGCTGGC
>CAXTRU010000004.1:32357-32728 GCA_964246665.1 uncultured Acidobacteriaceae bacterium | reverse complement strand
CCACCAAGCACCAGCCACTAGCCACCAAGCACAGCCACCAGGCACCGAGCACCAGGCACCGAGCACCAAGCACCAAGCACCAGGCACCGCGCACTTCTTAAGCGAGCTCGTCCACCGCCGCACTCAAAGCAATCTGCACGGTTTGCTCGCCAAGCTGAGGATGCGTCGCTGTAAGCCGCACCGACCCTGACGTCTGTCCCGCGCGTACCCAGACCGCCCCTGTTCCTCCCACGAGTGCAAAGGGGTTGTCGCCGATCAGCTCACCTGGGCCTTCCAGCTTCAGCGTCACCGCATCGTTGGCAAAGGGACGCACGGCCCCAAATTCGTCGGTAACTCGCAGCACCACTCGTGTCGAGTCTGCGCCATCGGCA
>CAXTRU010000004.1:25416-32347 GCA_964246665.1 uncultured Acidobacteriaceae bacterium | reverse complement strand
GTGTCGTCCGGGAGCAGGAGAAAAGCGCGATCGACCCCAGCGCCGGAAAGGGATTTCGAAATCACCGGCTTGCCTTGCAGGAAGCCATCCAGACGGAGGTCGCCCCACCCGTGATTTTGGCTGGCCTGCCCGTAATCCAGCACAAAGGGTGCGTATTTCAGATGATTGAACTCTGTGCGATCTGGCTCGAGCTCTGCCATGAGTTGCCAGCCCTCGCCCGTGCCCTTGCCGAGGGTGGAGCGTATATAGACCTTGATGTGATCGCAGTTGGAGCAGATGACCGCTTTGGACAGGCCCACAGATTCATCACCGCGCGCCCAATGGAAAGCCGGCTCCAACACCACCTCTTCGCTCGGGTCACATTGCGACTTGTAGAAACCCGCTGCTGCCTTGGGCGTACGGAAGATATCCATCACGCCGTGGTAGCAGATGCGGTCGCCGCTGCCAAAATTGGCGTGTGTGTTGTAGTCGAAGGCGCACCATCCGATGCCGCCCGCGTACTGCGGGTTTGAGGCAAGCTGGTTGTGAATGCGAGCATGCCTGAGGGTGTGTTCGCGCTGCCGCTCGTCATCGTCGGTGGTCTTGGTGGGGAAGGTGTGGCCCACGAATTCGGTGTTCAGGTAGCGCGGATGATTCGGTGGACGAAGGGGGAAGCCGAAGTCATTCATCGTCATCACGTCTTCCAGGAGCTCGGTGTCGTACAGGTACCGAATGCCTCCGGTCTGGCGTGAAGGATCAAGCGCGTGTGCCAACGCATTGGTGCGCGTGTAGAAGCTATGGTCGTCCTGTGACTCGTTGATGCGCACACCCCAAAGCACGATCGAGGGGTGGTTCCAATCACGCCGAATCATACGTCCGACATTATCGATGGAGGTCTGCTTCCAGGGTTCAGGCCCGATGTGCTGCCACCCTGGAATCTCCTCCAGAACCAACAGCCCCAACTCGTCGCATGCGTCCAGAAAATGCCTGGACTGAGGATAGTGGGAGGTGCGGACGATGTTGCAGTGCAGTTCATGCCGCAACACAAAGGCATCGCGCCGCTGCACACGAGCCGGCATGGCCTGCCCTACAAACGGAAACGTCTGGTGCCGGTCCAATCCGCGAAGCTTCACGATGTTGCCGTTCAGAGAAAAGCCGTGATCTGTAAAGGTCGCCTCACGGAAGCCAAGGCGCCGGGTATCCTCATCCACAACTTGCCCGTGCCGCAGCAGCCTTACGCGAACGGTGTACATCTGCGGTGTCTGCAAATCCCAGAGCTTCACCCCCTCGATCGCACGCAGCAACACTGTGGTCATTGCCGGATCGGTGCGGGTTTCGGTGCTTCCGTAAACCGGAGCGGTCGTAGCCGGGTCTTTGTCCGCCTGCGGATCGGGATGTGCGGTGAAGTGTGCACGCTCCTGCCCATGGGCCAAGACATGTGCGCCGTCCAACAGGTCCACCACAAGCGTAAGGGTTCCGTCGTCGACCGGCGCCCCGGCCAGAAAGCAGTTCACCTCCAGCGTGGGACGCCCGCTGAGCACCTCGGTCGCATGCGTGAAGATATTGTCGAGATAGGTAGGCGGCACCACACGAAGCGAAACTTCACGATAAAGCCCACCAAAGGTCATGTAGTCGACCTCATACCCGAAGGGTGGAATGTCGGCGCGTTCGCTCGAATCCACCTCGGCGACCACCACATTCTCACCACCCGGTTCCAGGTGAGCGGTCAGGTCAAAGCTGAACGGCGTAAAGCCGCCCTTGTATTCGCCCAGCGCCGTGCCGTTGATCCACACACGTGTCGCTGTCATGGAGCCCTCGAAATCTACGAAGACCCGTTTACCGCGTGACGCGTCCGGCAGCTTGAAGCGACGGCGATAGGTGCTGACAAACTCATAGTCCTTATCGTCAAAGTTGTGCCAGGGCAGTCGCTTGTTTGTGTGGGGGATCACGACCGTGGTGAAACTGCCGTCATCAAACTTCGGATCGGTCGCACCCTCGGCCTTGCCAGGACGGTATCGCCAGCCCCGGTTGATTCGTAGCACCTGGCGTCCGCCGGGCGTGGTTCCTTGCGCCGTGGCCCAGGGTTCCACGACGGAAGCCGCGATTGCGCCTGAAGCTGTCACTATGAAGTTGCGTCGATTCATGCCCGTTCGCCTGCCTTCTGGATGTCCGCCTTGGATTCTAGAGCACAGCCAACATCACCGTCCCATGGAGTCCACCATGGCAGCTTCGAGGCTGGCCGTCCCAGCCTCAAATGATGCACGAGACTTGCCGGCTCGGACTTAAAGTTACGGGCTTTGCGCGTCGCATCGCGTTCCCGTAACGAAACTTGTTGACTTCGTGTCAGGGCGTTCGTATAACGAGGGAATTCTTGCCGTTAACAGTCCTTTAGCACACCTCGCGGCCCTCACTGCCGGCAGAGCAACTCGGCGGCGCCGTACACAGACAACCTGCATATCCAGCTTTTCGGAGGGTGTATGACCGTCCAGAAGTCTCGCGGCAGTGTCTTCCTTACGTCGCTGATGCTTGGAACAGTTCTAGCGCACGCGCAGTCGGGCCAGGCGGACGTGCAGGGCATTGTGAAAGATGCCACAGGATCGGTGGTGCCTGGCGCGGACGTTGCGCTTCAGAACACCGATAGCGGCGACAAGCGGGTAGTCAAAACGTCACCCGACGGACGCTACACCTTTCCCACTGTTCCTCCAGGGCACTACGCCATCACGGTTAACGCAGCCGGGTTTGCGATGACAACGATCAAGGCGCTCAACATCAATCTTGATCAGCACGTCAATCAGGATGTGTCCCTGACTGCCGGCACGACGGAGTCGGTGGTCGTGTCTGGTTCTGTGCCGGCCGTGGATACCACGTCGAACGATGTGGGCGGCCTAGTGACGCAGTCACAGATCGACGATCTGCCCATACAAAACCGGCAATATCTCGCGCTTGCGCTGCTGACACCCGGAACGACACAGGCCGGTTCACGCACCTTCTACTCCAACGTGCAATCGGGCGGTGGTCTGTACTTTTACGCCAATGGGTTCTCCTGGGATGGCGTCTCCAACCAGCAGACGGAAGAGGGCGATCCGCGGCAAAACATTCCAGAGGATGCGGTCGGTGAATTCAAGACCTACACCGCGCAGATGCCTGCGGACCTTGGCTGGGCTATGGGCGGCTTCACGGCGCTTGTTACCAAGAGCGGCACGAATCGCTTTCATGGTGACGCGTTCGAATACTACCGCGACACGGCGATGACTGCGCCAAACCGCTTCCAGCAGGCCACCGAACTGGCGCAACACACCGGCAACCCAACCTACAACCGCAATCAGTTTGGCGGCTCGATTGGCGGTCCAATCCTCAAAGACCGGACGCACTTCTTTGCCGCGTATGAGCGTACCCAGGCCACAACGTCGTGGACGTTGTTCGAGCCGGCAGGCTCGGCTGCGGCTACAGACTATGCAGCATTGCTGGGCACGTTTCAGAACCCGAGCCACGATCAACTCATCGTGGGACGTGTAGATCATGATCTGTCGGCGCACCAGCAGGTCTTCTTCCGTGTCGGCTTTGAAGAGCAGCTAGCCACAGCGCAAGGCTGCGGGGGCACCACGACGACGGGCTGCTACGACGGTGAGTTCCCACGCAAGGCCTACGTTGCAGGGCACACATGGGAGCCGAATTCGCAATTCGTCAACGAGGCGCGGTTTCAGTACGCCTACATCTCCTACGAACTCGGCCCCTGGAACACGCCTCCACCGCATCATCCGCAGGACTTCCTTAACCCCAGCTACGCTTCCAACATCACGTTGTCCTATACCTTCCCGAGCTTCAGCTACGGCCACAACTACGCGGCAGACGGTGTTGAATCTCGCTGGGAAGTGAATGACGCGCTCTCAATCCAAGCGGGTGCGCATTCGATGAAGGTGGGCGCCGACGCGAGCTATGTGCCGTACACCGACGCGGTAGCCAGCAATTTGAACGGCACCTACACGTTTAACCAGGATCAGCCGTTTGATGGAACCGCAACAGGCGCGGCCAAGTTGACCGCGGGCACCGTGCAGAGCTTTACGCAATCGGCCGTGCCGCTGCTGTACTATCTCCCGTCGACACAGCAGGCCTACTTCGCTGAGGATAGCTGGAAGATCAGGCCCAACCTGACACTGAACTTTGGCTTGCGGTATGACCTGCAACGTGGCTCGCCATTCCTGGACACGTATACTCCGAGCTCAGCGAAGCCGGCCATTCCGTATGAGGGCAATCCACACACACGCGGTGACTGGAACAACCTTGGACCGCGTGTGGGCTTTGCCTACGATCCGTTCCGCAACGGCAAGGACGTCATCCGCGGTGGCTACGGCATCTTTTACAACTTTATCCAGACGGAGTTGAGCGAAGGCGAGAAGCTGAACTTCGTCGCTTGCAGCATCAACCTCGTGTCGAATTCGAATTCAACGGTCCCGTATCCGAATCCCTACGGCGGACAAAGTGTCACCAATTTCTGTTCGGCTACAGCAAATACCAATGTGGTGATCCTGGACCAGGGGCTGAGCAATCCGTACATGCACCAGTTCAGTCTTGGGTACAGCCGCCAGCTAACCAACTCGCTTTCGGTGTCGGTGGACGGCCTCTATGACCGCAGTCTGCGCGACTACAAGGTGTATGACCGCAACCTGCCGGCGAGCTATGTGGGTATCTCCGTTCCACGGCCTGATACGCAGATGGCGCAGATTCAGGATCACGTGTCCACGGGTGCCAGTGAATACAAGGGACTGTTTGTGAAGTTCGACAAACGGCTGACACACCGCTACATGTACACGGTTTCCTACGCCCTGTCCTCTGCCTGGGATAACAACCCGCACAACGCACCGGTGAACTATGCCAATCTGCAACAGGACTGGGGGCCGGCCGGCATCGATCAGCGGCATGCCTTCGTGGCCAGCGCAGCGTATGAGATTCCCTTCATTAAGGTGCTCGTTGGCGGCATCTTCCAATATCGCAGCCGCACACCGTTCAGCATCACCACAACGCAGATTACGGCGGATGCGGCCACAGTGTCCGGGCGACCCAACGACGGCTTCGGTGTTTTGCCGTATAACCCCAACTACAACGGCACCGCACAATACGTTCCGGGCACGACGCGCGATCAAGGCAATCGCGGCATCAACTGGAGCGCGGTAAACACCTATCGTCAGCAGCTGAATGACCATGCGCCGCCAGCGGGATACAAGGCGACGACCTACTACGCGGCCTGTCATCCAGCAGCGGGCACGGGCAATTGCCTGAGCACGAGCCTGGGTCCTGATTCAGTGGCATCGAACCGCTACCAGGACCTGGATCTTCGCATCTCCAAGACCGTGTTTCAGCATGAAAGCATGAAGCTGGACATCATCGGGCAGGGCTTCAACTTGTTCGGAACAGAAAACTACACTACCTTCAACTACTCTCCGGTGTCTTCCAGCTTCGGTCAGCCGACAGCAGCCAACACGGTGCAGATCGGCGAGCTTGCGGCCAAATTCACTTTCTAATTTGAACCGGTCACGATGCGGCCTTCGCAACTGTACTCAACCTGCGTTGCCATTACCGCACGCCTCAGGATGCCTGTTATGAAGAGAGCGCTTGTTGTTCCTGTCCTGTGTCTTGGGCTATCAGGATCTTTGCTCGGCCAAAGCAGCGACCCCGTGAAAGTGATCGCCTACGGCAAAACGCTGCCGGCCGCGCCTCCACCGGCGTTTGGGGAAGCGGAGCGAGAAACATTGGCCTCCTCGGCCATCAGCTGCGCGGATCATCCGCAGCCCATGCCGTCAAATCGCAACAACTATCTGTGGACGTACGCGAAGGCGCCGGAGCTTCTGGATGGCTATGACCGAAACCGAGCTTTTTTTGGGTGCGGTAATTGGCACGATGCGGTGGCGTCGACGTGGCTGATGATGTCGATCCTGAAGCAGGACCGCAAGATCAGCCTCGCTTCGGACATTAAGGACGTGGCGACGACCCACTTCCGGCGCTCCAACATGGATAGTGAGGTTGGCTTCTTCACCAAGTCTTCCGAGATCCCGGCCAGTGATGCCACCGGCGGAGAGCCGATGGCCTTCGAGCGGCCGTACGGCTATGCCTGGCTGTTGAAGCTGTATGGCGAGGTCAAGGGCTCCAACAACGAGGATGACAAGAAGGTGGCCGTGGCGCTTGCTCCGCTGGCACGCTGGATGTCGGAACGGTACATTTTCTTCCTCTATGACTTGAAGTTTCCGCTGCGCACCGGGGTGGAAACGAACACTGCGTGGAGCATGACGTTGGCGCTGGATGGTGCGAACCTTGCAGAAAACGAGACCCTAAAAAATGCCGTGCGGGACAATGCACAACGCCTCTTCTTGAAAGACAAGGACTGTGCCACCAACTTCGAGCCACAGAACAGCGATCTTGTATCGTCCTGCCTGACTGAGGCTGCGCTGATGGGCCACACCATGGATCAGGCTGCCTATCTGAAGTGGCTTGATGGTTTTCTTCCGCCGGTGTACACCGATGCCTTTCAGGAGTATGCGAAGGTCATCGACATCAGCCACACCAATACGGCAGGCCCTGATGTGCAGGTGCAAGAGGCGGAACGAGCTCACTTGATTGCCCTTAATTTTCAGCGCGCAACCGAGATGCTGTCCATTGCGTACGCCCTGCCCAAAGACGATGCGCGGGTGCCGGTACTACGCCAATTGGCCGCACTGTCGGCAAGGCATGGGTATGACAAGATCGGCATTGCTGGTTATGAAGGCGAACACCTCATCGACGTGTATGCGCTGCTGTATGAGAACGAAGTGAAAGGCCCAGCGCCGCTGGCTCCGCCGCCCAAGCCGAAGGCCAAGACGCCAGATGCGGATGAGAAGAAACCCGATCCGGAACAGCCGTAAAAGCTCAGGACGCGGCACGAAACTTGTGGGACAAGGCACGGCAGCGAAGAGGAGAGTGA
>CAXTRU010000004.1:5538-25396 GCA_964246665.1 uncultured Acidobacteriaceae bacterium | reverse complement strand
GCCCTCTTGTGGCGGCAAAGGGCCAGGAGAGTGCAAGGATCGCGGCATACCGGAAAACCATGCCAGCAGCGACGGTCCCCGCCTACAACGAAACCGAGCGGCTTGCCCTCGCGGCGAACCCACTCGGATGCGAGGAGCACCCGCATGCCCCAGGTCGCATCGTGCCACCGTACCTCTGGCAGCATGACGGCAAGCCGCACATTATTGAGGACTACGACAAGCACCGTGCATTCTACGGCTGTCTGGACTGGCACTCCGCCGTGAACTCCACATGGATGATGGTGTCGTTGATTAAGTCTGACCCGACGATTGCTGTTGCGCCGGCAATTCGTAATGAGCTGGACTACCGGCTGCAGAAGCCCAATATCGATGGTGAGATGGCGTACTTCCAGCACCTGCAGGACCTTGGTGCAGACTTTGAAAAGCCCTATGGCTATGCGTGGCTGATCAAGCTCTATGGGGAACTGAAGAGCTGGAACGATCCGGAAGGGCAACGTAGCGCCACTGTGCTGGAGCCGTTGGCCACGTGGATGTCGCAGCAGTACATTGTGTATCTGCACTCATTGAACTACCCGGTGCGCATCGGAGTTCATCCCAATACGGCTCTTGATATGGGCTTTGTTCTGGATGCGACGGCGCAGACCCATGACATGGTGCTGGAGACCGCCGTGCGTGAAACGGCCACACGGCTTTTTGCGAAGGACAAGCACTGTCCCGTTGCCATTGAGCCGGTGTTCAACGACTTCAACTCGCCGTGCTTAGCCGAAGCAGCGTTGATGGGCCGAGTGCTTGGGCCGGAAGCATACCGCAAGTGGCTGGATGATTTTCTACCGCCGGTCTACGCGCCTGAGTTCCAGATCTATGCAGCGGATATCGACGCGCTCCACGGCACAAATCGCGACACGACGGGAACCGAGCAGGAAGGGATGCCCAACGCGCACCTGATTGGCCTGAGCTTTCAGCGCGCAGCGGACTTCCTTTGGATTGCACGCTCGCTACCTGCTGGCGATCCCCGCATTCCCGTGTATGAGCACTTCTCGATCATCACGGGACGGCAGGGCTACTCCAAGATCGGGCTGGGAGGATACCTGGGGACGCACTGGTTGGCCACGTATGCCCTAATGTATGAAAACCTGCTGGATTACAAGGCCGGTCCCACACAAACGGCCCAGCGTTGAGCCTGGTTGTTTGATCGAACAAGAAAGGAAAGTGAACATCGTTGACCATTTGTGGCAGCCCGCGATATACGCTACTACTTCCTTGTGATCATCATGGACAGCTATGGGCGGAAATAGTGGAAGAGCATCGCGATCTGGTGCGTGCGATCAAGGCCGGCAAGCCAGAGCTCGCCCGATCACGTGCAAGCGATCACCTGACGAAGACCGCTCGCCGCAGCATGAAGGTGGACCTACGCACCGTGCACGCGGGAGCTGGTCTGTACGACAACCCTGCCGATGAGGCGCCGGAGTTTTATGGTCGTCATGGACAGCTTGTGAAGGCGCGTGGTCCCAAGACACGGTGCGCGCCGGTGAGACGACAGGCCGGCGTTTCTCCAACGATCCGGCTGACGTAGGCCAGAAGAGGGAATTGCATGGCGTTGGGTGTTGCAATCGACACAGGAGGAACGTTTACCGATTGTGTGTACCTCCGTGATGGAAAGCTCGTGGTGCTAAAGGTCTTTTCCACGCCTGCCGATCCTGGCAGGGCTGTGCTGAATGGCCTTGAGCAGATCGTCGGCGAGGAGCAAGTCAGCGTGCGACACGGCACCACCGTCGGCACAAACGCAATGCTGGAACGCAAGGGAGCGCGCGTCGCCTTCGTGACGACCAAAGGCTTTGAAGACACGATCGCCATTGGACGCCAGGCGCGACCGAAGCTGTACGACTGGTTTCAACGAGCGCCCGAGTGCCTGGTGGAGGATGGTCTGCGCTTTGGCGTGAAGGAGCGCACTACGGCGGAAGGAAAGGTCATTCAGGAGATCGACGCTCAGGATTTGGAAGAGTTGGTAAAGCGCATTAAGGCGAGCGATGTTGAAGCCATCGCTGTCTCCTTGCTCTTTGCGTTTGCGAACCCGGAGAACGAACGTCGTGTGGCTACAGCGCTCGCACGGCTCGGCTTGCCGCTATCCATGTCGCATCGCATCCTGCCGGAGTTCCGCGAATACGAGCGCGCCTCTACCGTTGTGGCCAACGCATATCTGGCGCCCAAGGTGGGCGGCTACCTGACGGCGCTTGCAGACACGATCGAAATTAAATACAAGTGCGCCGGCCTCGATGTGATGCAGTCCTCAGGGGGCATCGTGTCCGCGCGCGTTGCGGCTGCGGAGCCGGTGCGCACCATGCTTTCCGGCCCGGCGGGCGGTGTGATCGGGGCGCAAAAGCTGGCTTCCTTAGCGGGCTTCGACCGCATCATCGGCTTCGACATGGGCGGCACGTCTACCGATGTTTGCCTGGTCGATAGCACGCAAGGAGGGCCGCACGTCAGCAACGAATCGATGCTCTCAGGCCTGCCCATAGCCGTGCCGATGCTGGACATACATACAGCGGGCGCAGGTGGCGGATCGATCGCGTACTTCGACGCAGGCGGCATGCTGCGTGTGGGGCCGGAGTCCGCAGGTTCTGTCCCGGGACCGATCTGTTTTGGCAAGGGAGAACTTCCCACCGTAACCGATGCAAACCTCGCGCTGGGTCGTCTAGATACCGACCGCTTTCTCGGTGGAAGTGTGGCTCTGGATGAAGAGCGCATGCGCTGCTACATGGACAAAGCGAAGGCGCGCATCGGCACAGTGGAGGAGTTTGCTGCGGGCATTCTGCAGGTGATTGAGACCTCCATGGCGAAGGCCATTCGGGTGGTTTCCGTGGAGCGTGGCTACGACCCTCGCGACTTCACGCTGGTAGCTTTTGGCGGCGGAGGGCCACTGCATGCCTGCTCGCTCGCGCATGCGTTGCGTGTGCCACGAGTCTTCGTGCCCACCTTGCCCGGCGCTTTATCGGCTGTGGGCATTCTGCTTGCAGACATCACGCGTGAGTACTCACGCACGGTGATGTCCGCGGGTGACGCCGATGTAGAGCCAGCCTTTGCAGCGCTTGAGGCACAGGCTGTTGAGGACTTTGCCGCGGAAGGCTTGGTGGGTACACCTTCTCGTTCCGTAGACCTGCGCTATCGCGGCCAAGGCTACGAGCTGAACGTGCCGTTTGGACCGGAGATGTTGACCCACTTTCACAATCTGCATGGGCAGCGCCACGGGTTCTCCGCGCTGCACCGCCCGGTGGAGATTGTGAACGTGCGCGTCCGCATGCTGTCAGTGGCTAGCCGCTTTGCACCCTCGCCGGAGCCACTCCAAAATGGCGATGGGGCCAAGGCGCTGCTGCGGACAAAGCCGGTGTACTTCGATGGGCGTTTCCAGACGACCCGCGTCTATGACCGTGAACTGTTGCGGCCAGGCGATACGTTTGCTGGGCCCGCGATCGTTTCGGAATACAGCACGGCCACCGTTCTGCCGCCGGGCGATGTTCTGCGCGTAGATGGCTTGCGAAATCTCGTGATCGAGGTGCACTGATGCAAAATCTCGGAGAAATCCAGGATCCTATCGAACTCGCCATCTTCCAGAACAGCATGCACTCCATCGCGGAAGAGATGGGCGCTGCCTTGCGCCGGACTGCAATTTCGCCCAACATCAAGGAGCGTCGGGATTACTCCTGTGCGGTGTTTGCCAGCCAGCAGCGTGTGATTGCCATGGGCGATCACATGCCGGTGCATCTTGGCGCCATGCCGATGTCGGTGAAGGCCGTGGTCGAAACGCTCAATTTGCAGGAGGGCGACATGGCCATCCTGAACGATCCGTACGCCGGGGGAACACACCTGCCGGACATCACCCTTGTTCTGCCAATCTTTATGGCTGGATCAGCACGGCCGGCGTTCTACGCTGCCTCCCGCGCTCATCACGCGGATGTCGGCGGGATGTATGCAGGGTCGATGGGGCCGGCTCAGGAGATCTACCAGGAAGGGCTGCGCATACCACCCGTGCTGTTGATGCGGGCTGGCCAGATGGAGCGCTCGGTGCTGGCCATTCTGCTGGCCAACGTGCGCACGCCCGAAGAACGCGAAGGAGACTTGGCCGCTCAGATTGGGGCTTGCCACGTGGGGGAACGAAGCATTCAGGAGGTCGTCGCCAAGTACGGTTTGAACAAAGTGCAGGCGCTCACGGAAGAACTGATTGCATACTCTGAGCGGCTCACCCGTGCTGAGCTGAGAAAGATGCCCGCCGGTGTCTATGACGCAGAAGACTTCCTGGACAACGATGGCGTCACGGACGATCTGATTCGCATTGCAGTGTCGATACGTTTAGACCCGCAGCAGGGCGCCGCGGAGATCGACTTCAGCGGCTCATCGCCGCAGGTCCGTGGCAGCGTGAACGCCGTATATCCCATCACGTACTCCGCGTGCTTCTACATGCTGCGTTGCTTGCTAGGCGATGCGGCACCGGCGACCTCCGGCATCATGAATCCGGTCACGTTGAGGACGCCCGAAAGAAGCATCGTGGATGCTAAGCTTCCCGCCCCGGTGGCCGGGGGCAACGTGGAAGCCAGCCAACGAATCACCGATGTGCTGCTTCGGGCGCTCGCCAAGGCCGCACCCGACAGGGTGCCCGCGGCAAGCTATGGAACGATGAGCAATTTGACGATCGGCGGTGTCGACCCACGCACGCAAGCTCCGTTCACGTACTACGAGACCACGGCCGGCGGCATGGGCGCGCGTCCTGGGATGGACGGTATCGACGGAATCCATTGCCATATGACGAACTCGTTGAACACGCCCATTGAAGCCCTTGAGTATGCCTATCCCTTTCGCGTGCGGTCATACTCGTACAGGCGTGGCTCCGGGGGACAAGGGCAGTTTCGCGGAGGCGATGGGCTTATTCGCGAGATCGAGTTGCTTGCGCCATCGCAGGTCACGTTGCTGTGCGACCGCAGGAAGCTGCATCCGTACGGACTCGCCGGCGGCGAGGGTGGAGCGTACGGCAGGGCAGCGCTGTTGGCGACAGATGGCACGAGCACCGAACTTCCAGGCAAGACAACACTTCAGGCCAGGCAGAACGACATCATCCGCATGGAAACGCCGGGCGGTGGAGGCTGGGGTTTGGCTGAGACAAGCTCTGAGGCGGCTGAGGACGAAAGAGGACCCCTGTGAATGAAGAAGCCGAAACGAGTGGTTTCTCTCCTGCATGGATCGCGAAGCTATCCGCCCAGGAGCGATCGGCTCTCGTTGCCACGTTCGCCGGCTGGATGTTGGACGGCATGGATGTGATGGTCTACAGCTTTGTGCTGCCAAGCCTCATGCTGTTATGGCACATCAGTCGACAGAAAGCTGGTGTGCTGGGCACCTCCGCGCTCATTGTGTCCTCCGTGGGCGGCTGGCTCGCGGGACTCGCGGCTGATCGCTATGGCCGCGTGCGTGTGTTGCAGATCACGATCCTGTGGTTTGCCGTGTTCACGTTTCTGAGCGGCTTCACGAACAATTTCACGCAGTTGCTGATTGTTCGCGGACTGCAAGGCTTGGGCTTCGGTGGCGAGTGGGCCGTGGGGTCGGTACTCATCGGGGAAACGATTCGAGGCCGATACCGCGGGCGGGCCGTGGGTGTCGTGCAGGGTGGCTGGTCTCTCGGATGGGGCATAGCAGCGCTGTTCTACACGTTATTTTTCACGGTTCTTCCGCAAGCAATCGCATGGCGAGCGATGTTCTGGATCGGCATTCTGCCGGCAGTGTTGACGTTGTGGATACGCCGGCATGTTACCGAACCCCAGATCTTTACCGAGCACATGGCGACCGAGCCTGATAGCAAGCCGCTCTTCCTTCGCATCTTCTCGCCCGCCTACCTACGCGTCACCGTGCTGGCATCACTGGTCGCCCTTGGAGCCCAGGGCGGCTACTACGCCGTGAACACCTTTCTTCCGCTCTACCTGAACACGCGAGGTCTCTCCGTGGGGCGAACCGGCGGGTCGCTCCTGGTGGTCATCGCGGGCTCCTTCTTCGGCTACACCGTCAGCGCGCACCTGGCAGACATGCTTGGCCGAAAGCGAACGCTTGTGATTTTCGCAATTGGTTCCTTCCTCACAATCGCGGTTTATATGGTCGCGCCCCTGAACGCGGTGAGCACCCTGCTGATGGGCTTCTTCGTCGGCTTCTTCCCGTCAGGTTCGTTCAGCCCGATGGGGTCCTTCTTTACCGAGCTGTTCCCAACAGCGCTGCGCGGCTCCGGGCAGGGGTTTGCCTACAATGCAGGTCGCGGCGTTGGCGCGTTGTTCCCGACGCTCGTGGGCTACATGAGCACCCGTGTGCCGCTTGGCGCCGCCATCACGGTCTTTGCCGGTACAGCGTACCTGCTCATGGCGATCGCCGTGCTGCTTTTGCCTGAGACGCACGACGCGCAATTACCCTTTGAGAGCCTCAGCCCTACGCCGGGTTCAGCCCATCAGCCATCAGAGGCCACCAGATCGCTGTAGATAGAGCGCCCAAGTAAGCCCCTTTTTCTTTGGTGCCAACCATCACGGCGCGGCTTGGGCTAGTGCCGTGGTGATGGCAGCTTCGGCGAGAGGCCTCATCACGGCATACCCGGCCTCATTCGGATGAACGTATTTGTCTTGGGCCAAATCTGGATTGAGGGCCCCGTCGGGTGTAGCCATGGCTGTGTAGTAATCCAAATAGGTGAGGTTGGACCGGACCGCAAAGTTACGGAGCCATGTGTTTAACCGGATCACCCGGGCAGAAGGTTCCAGTGCGGGCCGCCAAGGAAAATGACTTGCCGGCAAGATCGAAGCGAGGACCACGCGGATGTGGGCGGCTTTCGCCAAAGCGGTCATCGCTATGAAGTTGTCTTCAATCTGCTCGTCTGTTTCAGGCCCGGTGTTTTCGGCGATGTCGTTAATTCCTGCAAGGATCACAACAACAGCCGGGTGCAGATCCACCACGTCCTGCTCGAAACGTAAGAGCATCTGCGGCGTGGTCTGCCCGCTGATGCCCCGACCGATGTAGGGCTTTCCTGGGAATGCCGTATCGAAGTGCTGTCCCCAGGTATCCGTGATGGAATCGCCCATGAAAACGACACGGTTGACTCCCGGCGCCGGAGCCCCGAGCTGCTGATTGGCAGCGGCATACCGCGCAAAACCCGCGAAGCTCACATACTGCCCGCGAGTTGGAGTCGAGGTTGGAGCTGAAGCTGGAGTTGAGGTTGTGGCCGATGGCAAAGGAGAGGGGTCATTTGCGCGGGGATGATCACTCGGCTGCTGCGCATAAGCGGCGAGCGGTAAACCCAGGAGACTAAGACGAGCCATCCTTGTAAAACGCATACGACATTATGCCGCAAGCTGCCCTTGAAAGAGGAGCTTTCTCCGTCGGTCAAATGGCGGAGGAACGTGAGGCCGCGCTGCGGTGTGAAGACGGTCACTCTCAAACCGCCACAAAGCAAAAGGCCGGAAAACTGTCGTTCCCCGGCCCCGTGTTTAGAACTTCAGAAGCAGGGCGAAGGTCATGCGATTCTCACTTCCACGAAGATCCGGAGCCCAACCGCTGACCAGCGAGCCTGCAGATCCCTGGTTGCCGCCGGGCGGTGTAATGCCCCCAGGTCCGCTGAAGTAGGGAACGTTGGCTGCTCGATGGTTATATTCCAGTCGGTACGTGAAGTACTGGCTCGGCATGTAATCGAACGTGGTCGAAGCATCCCACGCTTTGAAGGGATCGCCGGGATTTTCCGTGAAGTACGGCGTTCCCGAAGCGGCGGTAGCGCCATTGATCGGCGGTAGCAGCACCAGGTAACGGCCGGGATTATTGATGCGCCCACCCCCAACGGTTACGCCGAAGCGGTCGCGGTCAAACCAGGCCCGGTTGTAGAACATAAAGCCTAGAAAGCTCTGCTTCGGGGCGACAGTGCCATCAGGATTCTTGCCGTTTCCAAAGCAACTCACGCCGCCGCCGCTCTCGCACCCGGCATCCGCGGTCACCGTGAACGCGGCCTTGCTGATCAGGGACGAAGGACGATCGTAGTACTTGTATTGAATGCTGTCGTCGGTATGGTACCGAGTTCTGCTATGGACACCCAGAGCGTCTTCACCAAAGCCGTACTGATTGCCAAGGACCTCAAGCTTTTCCGTGGGTCTGTAGAGGATCTGTCCCCCAAGCCCCGGGCGTTGATTAAAGCGCCCATACGACTGCCATCCATTAATGAACCACGGTTCGATCTTCAGCTTGGCGGTTGGAAACCACTGCACGCGCACGCCGTTAAAGAACCAGGGTGTGTTGGAGGAGACGTACGAGGGCTGGTACGCCCAGTTATCGAACTGGTAGAACGAGAACAGGCCGACGTAGGAGAGAAAGATGCCCGCGTCAACGTTGATGCCGTGCTGGACGTCGAAGTGATATCCAGCATTGGCCTCGGATACATAGCGATAGGCGTCCGCAAGATCCCATTGGCCGCGCGAAGGGCTTGCGTCATTGCGTGGCGTCGCTGTGGAGTACAGACCTATCTGACTCAGCACACGCGCATGCACATTGTTTACGTGGAAGTCGCCACCGATGCCCAGATCGGTCAGGGTCACTTCCTGCGCACGAAACACCTCACTCGACCCGCCGATCGTATCGTCCGAGGGGTGGCGAAAATCATAGGTGTAGCTCACGTCGGAACGGAACTCCGGCGTAAAGAAGCGTGTGGCGTAGGGTGTGTCTTTGGTTCTGGGATTGCCGTTCAGCCAAGTGAAATCCGCGAAGGCAAACGGTTCCGAGTGGGGGTCTTTTGGATCGGTTGACGGGGGTTGCTCAACCGCTTCGGTTGAGGTGGAAGCCAAAGCCGACGTCGTTGAGGAACTCGAAGACGTTGCCGAAGCTGAAGTCGTCGCGGAGGTCGTATTTGTTGCGGGTGCGGGGCCTGCAGCCTTGCCGCTTGCTGCGGGAGGAGTCGCTGCGGTGTTCCCTGCAGCTGCGTTCTTCAGGTCTGCGAGCTCTTTCTCAAGGGCCTCGATACGCCTCTCAAGATCGTCTGTGCGGGACGGCTGCTGTGGACTTGTTCCGTCTTGGGAGGGAGCGTTTTGCGGTGCCGCCTGGCCGAATGTCTGTGATGCCGAAGAAGAAAGGAAGAGAATGCCGACAGCCGCTGCGGCCAACGTCGACCTTCGAGGTGATCTCACGGTAGTACTCGTTTCTGATCCACGCTTGCGTGCTGACCTGTGGACCACCAGTGATCCCACTCGCCTAGCCATCAGGAACGCATAAGGATGGGGCGAACGCGAGGCACCAATCAACGATCTCGGGACAGCAGCTCACGTGCGTCAGCACCTCCTCAGCCTGGGTTGGAACTCCCACAGGGTGCTCCGCTTCAGCAACTGCGAGGTAGGGCACGCGACGGGTCTCGCCCTGGGTGATCCGGCACGATACGCCCTGGTCTGCGACACCACACTCACATCGCGCTGCAATACGCCACAAGCAGCTTGGCAAGGTGTTCCCTGAGTTTTTTTGTCGTTCTTGGCGGGGCGTTGCTTTCCAGGTGCCCGCGAAGCGTACCCGCCATGGTCAGGTAGATGACGTGCACCATGAAGGGCACGTCCGCTGAGAGCGGCAGTTTGGCGGTGCGCAGCATGGCCGTCATCGCCGCCTGAAACCGGCTGCGCGTGCGGGCGATGATCAGGTCTCCGCCGGGCTCGGCAGCGATCCGATACAGGGCGACCGAGGTGTCCCGATCCGCGAGCTTCGCGTCGATGAACCGGTTCACGAGTTCGTCCATCATCACCTCGAGCGGCTGGAAGTGATTTGCCGCGCAGACGTCTTCAACGGCCCTTGCAGTCCGGTCCAGGTGCCTTTCCAGGACGGCCAGCAGAAGCGCCTGCTTGTTCGGAAAGTACTGATACAGCGTGCCCACGGAAACGCCGGCGCGCTCGGACACGTGCACTGTGGTTAGCCGATCATGTCCGCTTCTCAGCAGAATCTGAATGGTCGCGTCGTAGATCGCCTCCACCGTGACCACGGATCGGCTCTGTTGCGGCGCTTTTCTTGGTTCTAACGCGACTGGGGCGGCTTTGGGCATATGCGAATGAAAACGTGAAGATTCCTTCATATGATCATGGAGAGGAGAAAATATGCAAACCGATAAGAAAATCGCTCTCATCACCGGCGCAAACAAAGGCATTGGCTTCGAGGTTGCCCGCCAGATCGCGAGTGCAGGATGGACCGTGCTCGCGGCTGCCCGCGACGAAGAACGTGGCAAGGCTGCGGCTGCCAAGCTGAAGGCGGAAGGTCTCGATGTTCAATTCATCCAGATCGATCTCGACGATCACGCGACCGCGCGCAATGCGGCCGAGACCATTCGCAACCAGTTCGGCAAGCTTGATCTGCTGATCAATAACGCCGCGATCGCCGGCGAGGGCGACGCTACACCCAGCAAGGTCAGTGTCGAAACCGTTCAAACCGTGATGCAAACCAATTACGTCGGCTCCGTCGCTGTAACGCAGGCGATGCTGCCCTTGCTGCAGCATGGCGGCAAGACACAGATCATCAACGTGTCCAGCGAACTTGGTTCGGTCAGCTTGCACAACGACCCGAATTGGCAGTACGCGCCCGTGAAGCTGCTTGCGTACTGCGCCTCGAAGGCTGCCCTTAACATGTTCACCGTCCAACTCGCCTACGAGTTCCGCGACGGCAACATCTCCGTCAACTCGATCAATCCGGGCTATACCGCCACAGATTTGAACAATAACCACGGGACGCAGACGCTCGAAGAGGGCGCCGCCGAGATCGTTCGGGTAGCGCTTCTTGACGTTCCTGTGAGTGGGAAGTTTTTGGACCAAAGTGGTGAGATAGCGTGGTAAGCGTGGCGTTCGCTGCTTGTTGCGCAGAAAGGGCAAGCAGCGTTGCGTTCACGTACGAAGGATGATCCTCATCGGCCCGATGAAGATCAGGGCTTGTCGACGGAGCCATATCCCCCTCATACGTTTGCTGGTCAAGCCTGCGGACGGTTGCTCGGCACTCTCCGCGACTACGCATGGGTAAGAAGGCCTACGTTCCGAAGTTCCTCGGCTCCGCGAGGCGAACGATGTGACGCCCGCTAAAAAGAAACAGGCATGCGAGGGGGAGTCCTCGCATGCCTGTGATGACGCCGGTTTCCTTTAGAACTGGAAGCGCGCTGCGAACTGCAAACGTCGCATCGAGGTGCCGTCCTGGCTGGACACCGTGCTCTGAATGGTGCCGGCATTTTGTACGCCGGCTCCGTTGAGGTCCTGGCAATCGAAGCAGGAATCCGGCTGATTCAGGTTGACGTGGTTGAAGAGATTGAAGGACTGTGCCGAAAGTTGAAAGCGCAGGTTCTCCCGGAGGGTGAAGCTCTTGGCGATGGAGGCATCGACATTGGCCAGCCCGGGTCCCCACAGCTGATCACGGCCGACGTTGCCGAAGGTGGCGACGGCAGGCCGGGAGAACGGGCCGTAGGAGTTGTTCGCTTGGCCGGGCGGCTGCAGGATGTAAGGCGAGGGTTTGAAGTAGGGCACAAAGCGTGCCGCGGCGTTGTAGGCGCCCTTTTTGGTGTTCAGGGTGCCTGTCGTCTTATTGAGGAAACAGATGCCGAGGGTCTGATCTTGGTCAGCTGTGCAACTGGAGTAGTTTTCCGTGAACGGCAGGCCGCCATCGACCGTCACTGTGCCGTTCAGCAGGAAACCTCCGATGATCTGGTTCACCCAGCCGGGCACGCTTGATCCCACAAGCTTGTCACGGCCAAATGGGAGATCGTAGTTGCCCGCGAAGACAAAGGCATGCCTCCGGTTGTAGTACCCATTGCCGCGTCCGATGCGGGGGTCGACAAGGAACTCATACGCCTCATGCCCAATGGCGTGCGACCAGGTGTAGTGCGTCAGGAACTGCAGACCGGACGCATACCGCTTTTCAAACACAACCTGGAGGGCATTGTAGCTGCCGGTTGCCTGATTGGCCGCGTAGTCGATGCGCTGCGTCCAGCCGTGGGGCACGCCGTATCGAACACCAAATTTGGATTGAGCAAGACCGTTGTAAAAGGGACGGCGGTCATTAGCCGTGTAGGGGAGACCTGAGGCTGGGTTGATGTCCTGCGGGGTACATCCGTAGGTGAAGACAAGACGGCTAGCGTCACAGGAATTGAAACCCGTGAGCGTCTGCTGATTGGCGTCAAAGGTGGGCGAAGACTCAAACATGTTGTGGTACGACTGGCTGCCCACGTAACCGATTTGCAAAGAGGTGGTGGAGGACATCTGCTGCTGCAGCATCACGTTCCAGCCGGCAACGGTGGGCAAGCGCACCTGCGTGGGCCGGGCCGTTTGCGAAATGCCGTCAGGGAGAACGTAGTTGCCGTCGGCAGGAATGGCCGGGAAGGTGTAGTTTGGTGGTCCGGTCTGCAACTTAAAGACGGCCGCGCTGTTGGAGACCGCTGTGATGGTCTGTTGGATTTGGGTGGGGAATGACGAGGTGAGCACATCGCCAAAGGTGTCGCCGGCCCAGCCCTGCCCGTAGACAATGCCGTATCCCGCCCGGACCACGGTGCGGGGCGTGACCTGGTAGGCGATCCCGAGGCGTGGAGCGAACTCCTTGAAGTTGTTGGTTACGTTGATGCTGAGGTTGTTGTCTCCAACGCCGGCGATGCCGAGGATGCCGGTTTGCAGATTGAGCAAGCCGCCCGCGCCGGCTTCGGTCACCGCTTCCGGCGTGTACAGCTCCCAGCGCAGGCCATAGTTGAAGGTCAGGGTCGGCGTCACCCGCCACTGATCCTGGGCGTAGGTGAAGAACCGGTTCTGCCGGGTTCCGGCGTTGACGTTGGCGGTCTGCGTGCGCCAAAACTGGGTGGTGTCGCCGAGCAAGAACGTCGCAAAGCCGACGCCGGTGGAACTATTGCCCGTGGCGGGGTTGAAACCTGCGGTCCGCGGCGCAGCGAAGAAGAAGGTGCCGGAACGAAGCGCATTGCTTGCAATAGAGACGCTGTGATTGGTGCCGTAGCGGTAGTCGGCGCCGAACCGAATGTTGTGATTGCCCAGGCTGTGGGACCAGTTGTTCACGATCTGGTACTGCGCCGTCTGTTGCAGCCGGGGGTTGGCGGTAGTGCCGTACTCGATATTCTGGCCGCCGTTGGTTCCGTTGCTGGGAATATCGATGTTGAACTGAGGCAGCCCGCCGTACAGGGACAGGTCGCCGCCGTTGGCGTTGGGGATACCGAGCGCGTTGCCCAGCGCCTGGTTGGCGTCCGGGCCGACGGTGTTGTTATTGATGCGGTAGTAGCCGAAGCGTACGTCGGTGGTCCACTTGGGCGAAAGGACATAATCGGCACCGGCGGCGATGCTCTGATCGCGTGCGGCATCGGTCCCGGCAAAGCCGCCCGAGCCGAAGCCAAGTCCGCCGGCGGCCCCGAAATACGAATTGCCGGAGAGCGCCGCCCCGAAGTAGGTGTAGCGGCCGAAGATATGCAGCTTCTGGAACGTGTTGCTGTCCACCCGGACGTCGAATTGATTCGTGTTGAAGACACCGGACCCGGATGCAGCATAGTTGTCGATGGTACCCGCCCCAGCAACGTTGGGCTTGGGCAGAAGCTTCAGGAAGTTGACGGCAGGGGCGGACAGATCGCCCGCCGGGATGATGTTGCCGGCATACGCTGTCCGGTTGGCGTTTCCTGTGTCAAGCAGCCCGTTTGGCCGATAGATCTGCCCCTGCCCCCCGCTCTGTAAGTAGTCGCTCAGGTCGCAATTACCGCCCGAGGTACAGGTCGTCAAGGCCTTCAGGGTGGGCACCGTGGTGAGCGTGGCGGTACCGGTCTTTTCGCGCAGACCCTGGTAGTCGCCAAAGAAGAACAGGCGATCTTTCAACACGGGACCGCCCACGGAGCCGCCAAACTGGTTGTGCAGCGTGGGCGCGAGATAGCGGCCGGTGAGGGAGTCGGGAACGGCATTGGCGAAGGGATCGCGGGCCTGCTGTGCATCGGAGCGCCGGTACTCGAAGGCGGAGCCATGAAAGCTGTTGCTGCCCGACTTGGTTTGCGCTGTGACCAGCCCAGCGACGGCCTTGCCGAACTCGGCGTCGTAGTTTTGTGAGGTGACCTTCATCTCCGAGACGGCGTCAAGATTCGGGTTGATGACGGCCACGCCGTTGATGGGCTCCTGGTTGTCGGTGCCGTCGAGCTCGTATCCGGTGGCGAACGGCAGCTGCCCGTTCACCTCGATCTGCTGGCTGCGTTGCGGATTGCCGGAACCCTCGCCGACGCTCCAGCCGATGTAGCTGGTGCCGGGCGTCAGCAGCTCGAAGGCCGTGAAATTACGGTTGAGGTTCGGCAGGTTCTCCACCGCGCGGGCGTTCAGGATGGTGCTCACCTCGGCGCGATCGGTTTCCAGCAGGCTGGCTTCGCCGGTGACGTCCACGGCCGTGTTGGCGCCGCCCACGGGGAGCTGCATATCGACCTTGGGCGCGGTGTCGGCAAAGACAATGACGTTGTCGGTGCTGCTTTTTCCAAATCCCGATGCCTCTGATTCGACACGGTACGTATCCGGGATCAGGTGCTGCACGCGGAACTCACCACTCCCATTGGTCTGGGCGGTGACCGTGGTTCCCTTGGTGGTGTCGATCACGCGGACGGTCGCGTTCGGGACCACGGCGCCGGAGGTGTCGGTAATTGTGCCGTAGATGCTGCCGTACACGGCCTGAGCCGCGGCTGGAACAACGCCGGACGTGAGGTACAAAGACAGAAAGACCGCCAGGGCGGTAGACGAACGGAAAATCAGCCGGGTGGCTTTGGCAACGAGGGTGGGGCGCAACATGCGTTCTGCTCCTGAAAAGGGTGAGGCAACAGCGTGTACCTGGGTGGTTCGCGACGGACCGACTCTGAGCGTGAGGAAGCGCAAAGAAATCAGGGAACGCCGCCAGGCCTGTTTTGGAACACACGACATTACAAGCAAGGACCGCAACGAATGGCAAGGTTCAGGGGGTGATTTGACCCGTCAATTCACAGTGTGGGATAGTTGGGCACTCTGATATGCTCCACGCGGAAGCCAGTTTGGAACTCACGGCGCCTCGCGAGGAAGAGTACGCGCTCCTGTTACGTCGTGTGGCGGAGAGTGCACCGTTCCGGTCCTCCGCGAGATTGCGCGAGTTCCTGCTCTACATCGGCGACTGCGCCTTACGCAACGCACCGGGCGAGGCCACGGAGCAGCAGATTGCGCTGCATGTCTTCAAGCGGCAGCCAGGACCAAGCTCCAACGAGGACAGCATCGTCCGAACGCACGCCCGGCTTCTGCGCCAAAAGCTCGCGCTGTACTTTGCGGACGAGGGGCGGCACGAGCCGGTGATCCTGGAGGTGCCGAAGGGGCACTACCTGCTTGTGTTCACACCGAGGGCGGAGTCGCCGTCCATCCCGCCCAGCGAGCTACTGGTGAGCGCTCCGGCCATGCGGCCCTTGCCGCTTCCGGCTGCCGTTGAGCCCGCGCAGCCTCGCCCTGCAAGGGGGTACGCCGCGTGGGCGCTTGGCTGCGTTCTGATGGTGGTCGCCGGTATGCTGATCCTCCGCTGGCGGCATCACCAACCGCCCCCGACCGCGGTGGAGCAGTTTTGGAAGCCGTTCTTTACGCAAGGGCCTCCGCTGGTTGTGTTCAGCAACGCCCTCTTCCAGGGCGACGCCAAGCGGGGCCTCAGCTATGCGCAGGAAGGACAGGGGAGCAGCGAGGCCAAGGCCGCGCTTATCGACACCTATACGGGCGTGGGCGAGCTGACCGCGGTGTACACGCTGACCCAGCTCTTTGACGCGCACCAGGCGCACTTCGTTCTGAAGCGCAGCCAGTTGATGACGTGGGACGACGCCAAGGTTCGCAACGTGATCTTTATCGGCTCCACGGCGGAGAACCCGTCGCTCAAGGCCCTGCAGTCAAGCCTGGATTTCTCCATTGTGGCGTCGCCGGATGCGGCCGGCATCGTCGACCAGCGGCCCAAGGCGGGCGAACCGACGGCGTATTGGCGGCCGGAGCACCCCTTGACCCGCGATTATGCGATTGTGGCCCTGATGCCGGGGATGCTCCCAGGGGAAAGCATCCTGGTGTTCAGCGGGCTGACCACCTATGGGACGCAAGCCGGTGTGGAATTTGTGTGCCGTCAGGACTCCGCGGCGGAGCTGATTCGCCGCGTGGCTGGGCCCAAAGGCGAGCTGCGCCCGTTTGAGGCTGTGATCGAGACGACGATCACCGGCGGCGTGCCGTTGCAGGCCCATCTGGTCACCGTGCACGTGCATTGAGCCCAACTGCCATTATTCCGAGCCAGGGAGTTTTGGCGTGTCCTCTGCGTGAAGGTGTGAGGCCACCTCCAGCTCGTGTTTGGCCAGGTCCGCCTGCCCTGTCTTCCGGTAAGCCTGGGCGAGCAGCGTGTGGGTGATGTAGTTCGCCGGGTCCATCTTTTCGGCATGGCGAAGGTACAGCGCTGCGGTGGTCGGGTCTTCACGGCGAAGTAGAACCTTGCCCATCTGGATGAAGGGTCCGGTGCTGGTGACGTCGAGCGAGATGGCCTTGGTCAGCACCTGCTGCGCCTCCGCATATTGCCCGGCACGGAGGTAAACGTCCCCGAGGCGGTCATAGGTCGGCGCGTAGCCTGGGTTGAGCGCGCGCTCCTGCTCGAACTCCCGGGTGGCCAGCGCGATGTCTGACTTGTACAGGGCGACCTCGCCCAGGCGGAAGTGACCCAGGGGCAGCTTCGGGTCGAGTTCCAGGGCCTTGCGGGCCTGCTCGGCCGCGAGCTCGGGTAGCTCGGCGTGCATGAGCATGGTGCTCAGCAGCAGATAGGCCGGGGCGGAGGCCGGCGGTACGGAGAACTCGGCCGCAAACGCTCCGCGGGCGTCGTCGTAGCGACGCGCGTTCAGGTAGCAGAGCCCCAGCACGTAGTTCGCATCGGCGTCGGCGCTGGGCATCCAACTGCGCACTTGCTCCAGCAAGGGGATGGCGCGGGCGGGCTGTCCCATGCGGTACAGCGTGAGGCCTTCCATCTGCAGCGACTCACGATCCGCTGGGTCATCGCGCACCGCGGCGGCAAAAGCTTGCTCCGCCTCCACCAGCTTGCTGGAGCGATACAGCGCAAGCCCAAGATCATGCGCGGCGCCGGGCACGGGCGGCTTTGCGGATGCAAGTGGCTCCAGCGCAGCGATCGCCTCGGGCAGTTTGCCGGCCTGCAGCAAGCTTCTGGCCTGTTGCAACGAACCAGGGGCGCCCTGTGGCGCCGCAGGGGTCTGCGTCCATCCCAGAGACGAGACCATGAGCAAGACCAGCCACAAAAGCGCAAAACGCATGCACGGGAAGCATACTGCGAATGCAGGTGCTGCTGCAGCACGTGGCCGGAGTCACAGCGGCAAGCGCGAGACAGAACTGCATCGCCAAAGGTAGGATCGCGGCATGTTTCCGCTCAAGCGCTCAGGACCGTCGCTTCTGCGATGGGTTCTGCTTGCTCTTTGCAGCGTCGCGGCTGCCCACGCCCAAACACCGTACCCGCCGCAGGCCGGACATGCGGGGCCGGTCTGGTTCGTCGATGTGGCCGGTGAGGCCGGGCTCAAGATGTTGAATGTAAATGGCGGGGTGGACACCAAGCGATACATCATCGAGACCACCGGAAGCGGCGTCGCCATCCTGGACTACGACCATGATGGCTGGCCCGACATCCTGCTCGTCAACGGAGCCCCGGAAGGGGCAGGGAGGGATAAGGCTCCCGCGGGCGCGCCGAGCAGCCATCTCTTTCGCAATCTGCACAACGGACACTTTCAGGACGTCACCCATCAGGCCGGTCTCGATCAACTGAAAGGCTGGGGTCAGGGGGCGTGCGTCGGCGACTACGACAACGATGGGTATGACGACTTGTTTGTGACCTACTACGGCGCAAACCACCTGCTGCACAATGAGCGCAACGGCACTTTCAAGGATGTGGCGGGGCCGGCCGGCGTTGCGGGGACAGGCAAGGCCTGGGGCACGGGATGCGCCTTTGTCGACTATGATCGCGACGGCAAGCTGGATCTGATCGTGGCCAACTATGTGGACTTCGACATCAGCAAAGCGCCCAAACCCGGTGAGGGCGTCCAGTGCATGTGGAAGGGAACGCCGGTGATGTGCGGTCCGCGCGGCCTGTCCCACACGCCCAATCTGCTGTACCGGAACCTCGGCGACGGACACTTTGAGGATGTGAGCGCGAAGAGCGGGATCGAGAAAACAGACGGCCATTACTGCTTCAGCACAACTTCGCTGGACTACAACGACGACGGTTGGCCGGACCTGTATGTCGCCTGCGACAGCACGCCGTCGATCCTGTACCGCAACAACCGTGATGGGACCTTCACCGATGTGGCGGCAGAGGCGGGCGTAGCCTTCGACGAGGACGGGCGCGAACAGGCGGGCATGGGCCTGACCGTGGGCGACTACGACGGGGACGGACGTCCGGACATCTTCAAAACAAACTTCTCGGACGATGTGTCGTCGCTGTACCGCAACAACGGCGACGGCACGTTTACCTCGCAGATCGCCGAAGCGGGTCTGGGCCTGAACACAAAGTATCTTGGCTGGGGCACCATGTTCTTCGATCCTGACAATCACGGTGCGCTCGATCTGATCAGCGCCAATGGTCATGTCTATCCCGAGGTGGACACAGCGCATCTCGGGTCCAATTACAAGGAGCCGCGCTTGTTCTACCGCAACACCGGGCAGGGCAAGTTTCTCGACCTAAGCCAGAGTGCAGGGCCAGGGCTTACCGAGCCTGCCTCCAGCCGCGGGTTGGCGATTGCCGATTTCTGGAATGACGGCCGCTTGTCCGTTGTGGTGAACAACATGAGCGGGCAACCGATGCTGCTGGTGAACAGGCAGCCGAATACCCACCACTGGGTCACCGTTCAGACGGTCGGCACGCACGCAAACCGGGATGGCATCGGCGCCCGCGTCACGGTGCGCACCACGCAGAGAAGTGAGACCCAGGAGGTGCGCAGCGGCGGAAGTTATCTTTCCAGCAGCGATCTGCGGCTGCACTTCGGGCTGCAGGACGACGCGGCCGTTATGGAGATCTCCGTCCGCTGGCCGGATGGCCTTTCCGAGCGCTTCGCCGCCTCGGGGGTCGATCGGGTGCTGGTCCTCAAGCAGGCAACCGGAACGCCGACTGCGGGGCTGCGCTGAAGCTGTCGCCTGCACCGGGCGTTTAAAGGAGATGTATGCTGTCACGCAACGCAATCCGGGTCCGGACACTTCTTCTCCTCTTGAGTTACTCCGCAATCCTCCCTTGGTCTTTGAGCACAAACGCCGTCGCGCAAGCAACGACGCCGTACTCGAAGACGCCCGAATACCAGCGCATGCTTGAGGAACTGCACTCCCCCGCACCCTCGCCGCTGTATGTGGCCACGGGGGTCCGTCCGCAAGCGAAGGCAGGCATCACCGCGCAGGTGCAAGAAACACCCAGCGGCCTTCAGATCCAAACAGCCGAGGCAAGGCTAACCATCGCTCTCCGTGAACATGCGCTGACCGTGCAGAACCTCCGCACGGGAGCGTCCTGGACGCTTGAGGTCGCGAAGCAGGGCTGCACTGCGGCTTCGCCGACGGGCCCGGCGCCGAACGTTGCGTTGGGCACGGTGCGCACAAAGGACGCGCACCACTGGCAGGTGGATCTGCCCACATCCTGCGGGGCCACCAGGGTCGATCTGGAGCTGCTCAGCGACACGCTTGCCCGTCTCACCCTAAGCGTGGCAGGCAGCAGTACAGCCGCAGAGGCTGGACACCCCAACGGACTGCACCTGCACGTCACCGGCGGAGGTCCCTTCTTCGGCCTGGGGGAGCGTTTCTGGCAAGCGGGACTTTCCGGCACGCAGCTGGATGTT
>CAXTRU010000004.1:4101-5528 GCA_964246665.1 uncultured Acidobacteriaceae bacterium | reverse complement strand
GCTATGGGGAACCCGGCCACAACTGGACGTATGTGGCCGTTCCGTTGATCTATGGGCCGCGTGGGCTGGGCTTCTACGCGGACACCGCGTTCGACACCCGCTTCCAGGTGGATCAGGCCGACGCGTCGTTCGACATGGAAACGGCAGATGCGCCCGTGCCGCTGTACCTGTTTACGGAGGCGACGCCCAAAGCCGTTCTAAGCGCCTACACCGCGCTGACAGGGCGGCCACCGCAACCACCGCAGTGGACCTTTGGCCCATGGATCACCGCACTGGGCGGCAAGGGTGGCGTACTGGACGCCGCGCGCCGGATCAGGACGCTGGACATCCCGGCCAGCGCGCTTTGGGTGTACGACCAGAACGATGAGAAGAACAATCTGGGATGGCCGTTCTGGTTTTCCAGCTACTACGGCGATCCGCGGAGCTTCGTCGACATCCTGCATGGCCAGGGCTTCCGAGTTCTGACCTACGTTCATCCCTACGTGCGCGAGCAGATGGAACCGTACTTCCTGCCCAGCCCGCAGTTCCAAAAGGGCGTGACGGATCACCTGCTGGTGACGGGGCAGGATGGCAAGCCGGCAGGCCCTCGTTTTGAGCTCGTTCCGGTCGGCAACGTGGACTTCACCAACCCCCAGGCCGTCGACTGGTGGCAGGGCATGATCACCAACGCGGTGCAGACACAGGGCTTCGATGGCTGGATGGAAGACTTTGGCGAGTGGGTGCGTGACACGGATCGTTTCAGCGCGGGTACGGGACGCACGCTGTCTGAACTATATCCGCTGCTGTACCACAAGATCACGTTTCGCATCGCGCAGTCGTTGAAGCCGTCCGTGGTCAGCTTTTCGCGCTCCGGCTCGTCCGGTTCGCAGCAGTTCAGCCCTGCCCTGTGGGGCGCGGACCAATCGCCGAACTGGTCGCGCGACTACGGTCTGCCTTCTGTTGTGACTGCGGGCATCACGGCAGGCATGTCGGGCTACTCCACCTGGGGACCGGACATCCTGAGCACGGGTTCCGACCGGGATCTGTGGATGCGCTGGGTTGAGTTCGGCGCGCTTTGTCCGGTGATGCGAGACCATGTGTGGGACAAGCCGCCAGGCTCGCTGAATCTGTTTTCCGATGCGGCAACGGCCAACCACTTCCGTCGCTGGGCCGCATTTCACAGCTCGCTGCTGCCTTACTTCCAGCACTACGCCGAAGAGGCCAGCCGCACCGGCATCCCCATCATGCGGCACACAGTGCTGGAGTTCCCGGACGACCCACGCAGCGCCACCGCGGAGTACCAGTATCTGCTCGGCCACGAGTTGCTGATTGCGCCCGTGGTGCAAGGCGGCCAAACGTTGCGGACGCTCTATCTGCCCAAAGGCGAGTGGGTGAACTTCTGGAACGGCGACATCCTCACCGGCGGGCAGGATGTCACCGTCGGGACC
>CAXTRU010000004.1:0-4072 GCA_964246665.1 uncultured Acidobacteriaceae bacterium | reverse complement strand
GGTGCGGGCCGGCTCGGTGCTGCCGTTTAAGCCGGAGACCGAGACCGGCCATTGGGACTGGGAAGACCCGAACCTGTTGGCAGGCTCGCTGATCTGGCGAGCGTACCCCTCCAACACGGGCACGGCCGACACCACATTTACGCTCTCAAACGGAGCAAGCGCTCACTTTACTCAGCACGGCACGCAGATCGTGGTGGAAGGCGCCAGCCCGGCGACACGCGAGTACGAGGTGGTCGTGCGCAGCAAGCAGGCTCCAATGGTTGTGAAGCTGGATGGGCGACCCTTTGTTCCGTTCACCGCAGCTTGGGGCGGCCACCCCGCGACGCAGTGGTGGTGGGACCCCTCCAGCTCTGAGATACACCTGCGCTTCCGTGCGGACAAGTTTCGGGCAGAGGTTGAGGGCATCATCACCGACCCTTATAACCAGTAGTCGGAATCGCCATGCGGTGCAGTGAACGCCTTGCCGAATAGGGCAAACCGTCAGCTCAGTTTGACCAGCATCTTGCCGACGTTTTCTCCCTTGAAGAGCTTCAGGAACGCCTCAACCGCATGCTCAATGCCCTCATCCACGGTCTGCTCCGAACGGATCTTCCCGGTCGCGATCCACTCGGTCATCTCGCTCAAGAACGCCGGCAGATCGTCGAAGTGATCGGAAACGATAAAGCCTTCCAGCCGTAGCCGCTTGCCCACAGCGAGGCCGACACGGCGCAGGGGCTGGGCTTCGCCGTTGTAACCTGCGATGGCCCCGCACAGGGCGAAGCGAGCGAAGGGACGGGCCACCAGCAACGCCGCATCCAGCTGTTCTCCGCCGACGTTGTCGAAGTACACGCTCAGTCCGTCCGGGGCTGCCTTTTTTAACGCGTCGAGAAAACTGCCCGGCGCCTTGTAGTCGATGGCGGCGTCCACCCCGAGGCTGCGCAGGTAGTCGCACTTCGCGGCGCCGCCCGCTGAACCGATCACGGTTGCCCCCTTCAGCTTCGCGATCTGGCACGCCGTCGAGCCCACCGCGCCGGCAGCGCCCGACACCAGGACCACATCGCCACTCTGGACGTTGGCCACCTTCAGCAGCCCCACCCATGCGGTCAAGCCGGTCAGTCCAGCCGTGCTCAAGTACAGCGTGGGATCGATCTTCGATGTGTCCACCTTTCGCAACAGGGCAGGCGGCAGCGACCCAGGAGCATTGAAGGCCTCGCGCCAGCCAAACATCGAGAGCACGGTATCGCCCACCGCAAGCCCATCGAACTGCGACTGCACCACCGTGCCGATCGCGCCACCCTGCAGCGCCTCGCCCAACGGAAACGGCGGAACGTAGCTCGGCTGATCGCGCATACGACCACGCATATATGGGTCGACCGACATCCACAGATTGCGGACCTGTACCTCGCCCGGTCCTGGGTCGCCCAACGTCACCGTCTCTAACGAGAAGTTCTCCGCCGACGGCATGCCCTCCGGCCGGCTTTGCAAGCGGACCTCACGCGATTCAGTCGCCATCTCCCACGCTCCTCGGCTTTGCCGGACATTCTGGCAGGTGCAACGGACCTGCCTGCTTCGCTTTCATCATAGCGACGTGCCGAGCGGAAGGAGAGTGCCTTCGGCTCCATCCTCAGGTGGGTGCGGCCGGCGTTCCCGCATCCTACGGTTTTGCAGCAAAGGAGACTGGATGCGTACAGATTCAGCGATGTCCGATGGCGCCGAGAAGCAGCGTTTCATCCTGGCAGGTGTGACGATTGTCGATCCCAGAGATGGATCGCTGCTCCCCTATCAAGCCGTTTGGATCGAGGCGGGGCAGATTCGCCGTTTTACGCCCGCACAGGTCGCGGAAGGCGAGCCCGCCGAGACCGTCGTGAATGCGTCGGGCAAATTCGTCATCCCGGGCTTTCTGGACATGCACACGCATTGCATGCAGGACACCGACCCACGCCATGGTTTGGCGCTGATGCTTACCTATGGCATCACGGGAACGCGGCAGATGGCCGGCACACCGGCGCTGTTGCGGCAACGGCGGGAAGGAAAGCTCAACTACGGGCCGGACACCCCGGAGCTGCTGGCGATGCCGGGGGAGGTCCTCACCTCGGCGAATGCCGCCACACCCGCGGCCTCCATGGCCGAAGTGCGCAGCCAGAAGGAACAGGGCGCGGACTTCATCAAGACGATTTTTGTCACGCCGAAGGTGTTTGCCGCCTCGTTGGCGGAAGCCAACCGCCTGGGCTTGCCGTACGGCGGGCATATCTCGCCGGGCGTGGATATGGTGAAGTCGTCCAAGGCCGGTCTGCGCTTCGTCGAACATCTGGGACCTGTCGATTCGCTTCTGCTCAACACCTCAAGGTACAAGCTTTTGCTGATGCTGCTTCTGCGGTTGCGCCCGCCGGCGGCAATGAAGCTCTCGATGGAAGGAAAGGGGGACGATACGCGCATCGCCATCGTCAACCCCACGCTGATGCGCCTCAACATGGATCCGAACGCCCTGGGCAAGACGCAGCGGCTGCTCGATAGCTTCAGCGAGAAGAAGTGTCGAAAGCTTGCAGACACCTTTGCGCGCCATGGCACATGGATGTGCCCCACGCTGATCCGCAACAAGACGATGCAGCTTGCCGACTCGCCGGAGTTCACCGACTCGCCCGATCTGCAGTATGTTTCAAAGGAGAATCGCGCGCTCTGGTCCGAGACGACCCGGCAGTATCGCGAGCGCCTGACGCCTGCGTCCCGGGAGACGGTTCGGCGGCAGAACGATCTTTCCTTGCGGATCACGCGCATGTTCGACGAGGCCGGTGTGAAGATGACGGCCGGCACGGACGCGGGCGGCGGCGCCGGTTGGGTGATCCCGGGCGTGGCGCTTCATCAGGAGTTCGATCTGCTGGCTAGCACCGGTCTGAGCCCGCTCAAAGTGCTGCAAATGGCGACGTGCAACGGTGCAGAATTTCTGAACAGGCTCGACACGCTGGGAAGTGTGCGCGAAGGCAAAACAGCCGACCTGGTGATCCTGGAGGCGAACCCGCTTGAAAGCGTCCGGCACTTGCATGCGATATCGGGCGTTGTACGCGAAGGCCGCTACTATTCGCTCGAAACCTTGCTCGAACGCAGAAAGCAGATCGCCAGCCAGATCGCCGCAGCGTAGGAGCGCAACGGCATGCCTTGCAGCAGGCAGGGTTATGCTGCTTGGCGAATTTGAGCGGTCTGCGGTCTGAAGCGCCTAAGCTAGTCGCGGACGTGGGTTCGCGGCTTGCGAGGTGAGAACGAGGGACGCTGGCTCTAGGCCATGTGCGCTGGCCAGCACGTGTATGCTGCCGGCCTGGTCAAGCGTTTGGACGTACACCATCGCCAGACCTGCGAACAGACTTCGCTGGCCGTTGTGCGGCGTTTCCGGCTTATCCGCCTCAAAGCAGCCGGGGTCGCCATTGCCGAGACCGACGATGCGGCCCGCGCCTTCCAGTTGAAAGCGAATCGTGTCCGTTGCGATGGGTACGGGCCGGCCTCGTTGATCCAAAGCCTCCACCTGTACGCTGATCAGGTCTTCGCGGTTCGCTTGAGCCGTGGTCCGGTTGGGCGTCAATCGCAGCTTCGCCGGCGACCCCGTGGTTTCGCGCAGGTCGGTGAGCACGACTTTACCCTGGCGAAGACCGCGCGCCTCAATCTTGCCCGGCTGGTACGGCACCGTCCACTGCACGTGCCCGTTGCGCCGCATGGCCTGCTTGCCGACAGGTTTGCCGTTCACCAAAAGCTCAATCTCGTCCAGGTTGGAATAGCACCACACATCGATGTTTTGGCCTTCGCGCCCTGCCCAGTTCCAATGGGGAAATAGGTGCAGAACGGGCTCGGGCTGCCACCAGGATTTGTAGTAAAAGTAGCTGTCCTTCGGAAAGCCGCAAACGTCCAGCATGCCCATCGGGGAACTGATGCCGGCATCGTTGAAGGGATCGGGCTCGCCCCGATAGTCGAAGCCAGTCCAGGCGAAGCCGCCGGCAAGGTAGTCCCGTTCCGCATACACAGTCCACCAGCCCTCAGCGCTCAAGGTGTAGCCGGGGAAATCGATATCGTATCCGGTCGCATGGGCGTGCTTGGGATCCTTCTGGTA
>CAXTRU010000003.1:18646-33326 GCA_964246665.1 uncultured Acidobacteriaceae bacterium | reverse complement strand
ACCGCGCCATGGAGGCTGCGCGCCTTCACCGCAGCAAAACCGCCGGGCAGATCTACAACCTCGGCGGCGGCCTCGCCCGCTCCGTCTCCGTCGTCGAAATGCTCGCCGCTATAGAGCAGGAGACCGGTCGAGCTCCCGTGCTCAACTACAGCGCAACTCGCCCTGGCGACCAGCCGCTCTACATCTCCGATACGGCCAAGATAGAGCGCGACACCGGATGGCGCGCAACGCGCACGTTGGATCAGATTCTGGCCGACATCCGCGCTTTCTGGACCGAGCAGAGCGACGCCATCCGCAGCCTGCAGCAGCCCGCACCCGCGCTGGAACTCGTTGCCGAGGAGGTCGCTTGAAGTTTGCCCTAGTCAATCCGCGCTGGAGCTTTGAAGGCTCGACCTACTTCGGCTGTCCCGATCCACATTTTCCGCTGGAGCTGCTGTCCGCGCGCGAGTTCCTTCGCGGAGCAGGACACGATGTGCTGCTTGTCGATGCCCTGATCTCCGACCTGAGCCCCGAGCAGGTGCGGAGTAAACTCGACGCGTTTCAGGAAGACTTCCTTGTCATCCCCTCAGCGCCTTCCTATCTGTTTTGGCGCTGTCCGCAGCCGGAACTGCGCATTCCCAAGCAGTGGATTGCACAACTGAACCGCCGCAGCAAGGTCGTCGTCATCGGCCCGCACGGCTCAGCTACACCGCTGGCAACGCTTGAGAAAACAGGCGCGGACATCGTGCTTCGCGGCGAACCCGACCAGACCTTGCCGCAGCTCGCCAGCCTGCCGTACGAGATGATCGCCGGCTGCGTCTGGCGCGATAGCCACGGCGCCGTGCACACCAGCCCAGGCCTGGGCGTAACCGATATGCGTGCGTTAGGGCCGCTGGACTACAGCGACTTCCCTGTTGAACTGCACGCACACAAGCACCACATCTTCCCCGGCAACGGAGCCGATCACCTGCAGCTCGGGGCCGAGGTGGAGTTTGCCCGCGGCTGTCCCTGGTCCTGCTCCTTCTGCAACAAGACCCTGTTCCGCAACAAGTACCGCGAGCGCGAGCTGAGCAACGTACTTGCTGAGATCGATCAGCTGATTGCGCGCGGCGTGGACTACATCTACTTCATCGACGAGATCTTCGGCGTTGGTAAGCAGGTCAAAGGCCTGCTTGAAGAGATCGCCAAGCGCCCCGTGTCGATCGGCTTCCAGTCGCGCATTGACCTTTGGGATGAAGAAGGCATGGACCTGCTCGGCCGCGCGCACACGGTGAGCTTTGAATGCGGCGTCGAGTCCATCACCGAAGAAGGCCGCGACGAGATGAACAAGAACTGCCGCTTGACGACCGATCGCATCAGCGAAGTGCTCATCTACGCCAAGCAGCGGATTCCCTGGGTGCAGGCGAAGTTGATCAAGACGCAGTATGACGATCCCAACCTCGGCGCGGCATGGCAGACGCGCATGAAAGCTGCGGGCGTGTGGGTCTCTGAACCTGTGCCCATGTTCCCCTTCCCGGGCAGCCCCAACTATGTGCAAACCTTCGGCGAGCAGCCCGACGAAGCCGCCTGGGAACGCGCCCACGCCTTTTATCTCAACATCTTTGCGGACAAGGGCTTCTCAGACATCCAGGCTGCGCAGCCTCTCTCGCTGGCACAACTGGAAGCGGCGGAACTCGAGCAGGGAGAGCTCGCATGCGCATCCTGATGACCACCGACACCGTCGGCGGCGTCTGGACGTTCACAAGCGAACTCACCGACCAACTTCTGCAACGCGGCCACGAGGTATACCTCGTGAGTTTTGGGCGATTTCCCCCACCTCACCAGAAACAACGCTTTGATACGTGGACTAGCGACGGCCGGCTGACCACCCTATTCACTGGCCTTCCTCTTGAATGGATGCAGAACAACCAAAGGGCCTTTGAGGAGGGCCAAGAGGAAATCCTTGACGACGTTGCTTGTTTCAGGCCTGACATCATCCTGTCGAATCAATTTTGCTTTGGTCGGCTCGATACCGAAATCCCTCGCGTCGTTGTAGCTCACAGCGATGTCCTGAGTTGGGCCCATGCTTGCAAACCTAGCGCACTTGAACCTACGCCTTGGTTGAACCGCTACACATCCATCGTGCAGGCCGGTCTGCTTGGTGCTGCGGCCGTCGTCACGCCTACAGCGTGGATGGGCAAGAGCCTGACACAAAGCTTCTTTCTTCCCCGAAACTACTTCGTCATTCCTAATGGCGTCAGTATCGGTCCTTCTCCAGATCCGCTACCAAACCGCAGGTTTCAGGCCATCACCGCTGGAAGATTGTGGGATGAAGCCAAAGGGCTGGATACCCTGAGAGACCTCAACGTCCGGCTGCCTTTGCTCGTAGCCGGGGAGAACATCTTTGAATCGCCAGACCCGACGGCTTCATGGCCCGGCAATCTTGTGAGCCTCGGTCCGCTGAACCCTGATGAGCTTCACAGGTACTTCTACGAAAGCAACTTCTATCTCTGTACTTCCCGCTATGAGCCCTTTGGTCTTGCCCCGCTCGAAGCTGCACTTTGCGGCTGCGCAGTTATCTGCCGCGACATACCGAGCCTCCGTGAAGTTTGGGCCGAGGCCGCTCTGTATTTCGACAACAACGAAACACTTGCGAAGCTCATTCAAGAGCTCGGCTCCAACTACCAACTGCTAAGCGCGGCGCAGACGCGTTCGCAACAGCGCGCTCAGCAGTTCACGCCTCAACGCATGGCCGACAGCTACCTGCATCTCTTCCAAACAATCCTTCAGCAACAGGCAGCGCAGCATGTCGCGTAATCTCCGCATCGCCTATCTCGCGCACACGCTGCGCTCCGACTGGAACAACGGCAACGCCCATTTCCTTCGAGGGCTCCTGGACAACCTGCGCCTGCTCGGCCACGACGTCACCTGCTGGGAACCGGAGCATGAGTGGTCCATCGACAACCTGCGTGAAGAGGCGGAAGGGGAAGCCTCGCTCGCACAGTTTGCCCGCCTGTACCCGGACCTGAACGTACAGCTGTACCCGAAGGACAAAATCAGCGACCACGTCTTCTGGCACAAAGTCCTCAGCGGCGCAGACGTCGTCTTTCTGCATGAGTGGAATCCACCGGCACTCGCGGCAACGCTGTTGGCTCTGCGAAAACAAGTAGGCTACAAGCTGGTCTTCCATGACACGCACCATCGTGCCTCCTCTTCGCCGGACGCCATTCGTAAGCTCGGCGTGACGCGCTTCGACGGTGTCTTCACGTTTGGCGATTCGCTGACACACATCTACCAGCGCGCCTTCGGCATGCAGAACGTGTGGACCCTGCACGAAGGCGCGGATACGCGGTTATTCCGCCCGCTGCCCGGCACCGAGCAGGAGCAAGACATCGTGTGGATCGGCAACTGGGGCGACGATGAGCGGTCCGCCGAGATCCGCGATTTTCTCCTCACGCCGGCCTCGCAGCTTGCACCACGACGCGCTGTCATCTACGGCGTGCGCTACCCGCCAAAGGGCCTGGCCGCGCTTGCCAACGCGGGCGTGCGCTATGGCGGCTATCTGCCAAACCTTGAAGCGCCGCAGGAGTACGCTGCCTCGCGCGTAACGGTGCACATCCCAAGGCAGCAATACAACGGCGCGCTCACAGGCGTTCCCACCATTCGCGTCTTCGAAGCACTCGCCTGCGGTATTCCTTTGGTTTCCGCTCCCTGGAAAGACACCGAACATCTCTTCCGCGAAGGAGACTTCGTCTTTGTGCGGAATGGTGACGAGATGCGCGACGCCATGCAGGATCTGCTCGACCGGCCCAAGCTCGCGCAGGAGCAGGCACAGCGTGGCCTGGAAACAGTGCTCGCCCGGCACACGTGCCGCCACCGGGCTGAACAAGTGATCACCACCTTGCGGGAGGACCTTGCGCTATGAGGATTTTTGCCTTCGGGTCCAGCATCGTCAGCTCGTATTGGAACGGTGCAGCCACGTACTACCGCGGTTGCTACAAGTACCTCGCGCGCCTCGGATACGACATCACCTTCGCCGAGCCTGACGCCTACGGCCGCCAGCAACATCGTGATAACGACGACTTCAACTACGTCACCTCGCTCGTGTATCAACCGCGCGAAAAGGACGGCGGCAAGGACCTTGATCGTCTTCTGCAAGAAGCGGCAGGCTACGACATTGTTGTGAAGCACAGCGGCATCGGCTGTGATGATAGTGAGCTCGAAGCGCGTGTGCCGCGCGAGTGCTCGGCAAGCGCCATGACCTTCATCTGGGACGTAGACGCGCCTGCCACCATTCATCGCATGCGTGCCAATGCTGACGATGCCCTCGCCCATGCGACGCGCCTGTATGACGCCATCCTCACCTACGGCGGAGGGCCGCTCGCGCGCGATGGCTTCCTTGAGTTTGGCGCGCAGGCCTACTACAGCATGTACAACGGGCTCGACCCGGAGACGCACTTCCCTGTTGAGCCAGATCCAGGCCTCGCATGTGATGTGGTTTTCCTGGGCAATCGTCTCCCAGATCGCGAAGCTCGTGTGGAAGAACTCTTCCTTCGCGCGGCCACGCTTGCGCCCAACGCGCGCTTCATCCTTGGAGGCGAAGGCTGGGGCGATAAGCAGCTACCACCCAACGTGCGCTGGCTTGGCCATGTGCCGACGGCCGACCACAATCGCGTCAACTGTTCTGCGAGCATGGTGCTCAACATCAACCGCGCCAGCATGGCGGAGTTCGGCTTTTCGCCACCCACTCGTGTGTTTGAGGTTGCGGGTGCGGGCACATGCCTGCTGTGCGACGACTGGCCCGGCATCAGTGATTGTTTCGAGCCGGACAGCGAAATTCTTGTCGTCAAGAACGCCGAAGACGTGGTGGCTGCGCTCACGCGCTACGATCTCGCGCAACGAAAACAGATCGGCGCAGCGTTCCACGCGCGTGGTCTGGCCGACCACACCTATGCGCAACGCGCGGCGCAGGCCGACTACGCTTTCCGCGAGTGCCACGCCCGTCGCCAAGGCCGTCTCGGCGCGCAAACACAGTCACTGGCCATTATGGCGGACTGGCGTCACCTGCCCAACTGGCGGCGCAGCGCGCAGGGTGAACTCGTCGATGCTCCCGAGGTAATCGCATGACCTCCGGCCTCGACAACCCGCGCACACAACAGTCTGAAGGTCGCTCCGCATGAAGATCGTCATCTACGGCCTGACGATCACCTCAAGCTGGGGCAACGGGCACGCCACCACCTATCGTTCGCTGTGCAAGGCGCTCGCTCGTCGAGGCCACACCATCACCTTTGTCGAAAAAGATGTCGAGTGGTACCGCTCCAACCGCGATATGCCCAGGCCCACGTACTGCAAGGTGCGCCTTTACGAAAACTGGACCGAAGAACAGGCCAGTCTCCTCGCGGAAGCAAAGGACGCCGACGCCGTTGTGGTCGGCTCCTACTTCGCTGATGCCATCGCGGTGACCGAAGCTCTCCTTAGCCAGACCCACGCTCCGCTGCTCTTCTATGACATCGACACGCCTATCACGCTGGCGGCGCTTCGTGCGCACGGCCACACAGACTATCTCCGCGCTGACCTGATCCCGCACTACAACGCGTATCTCAGCTTCACGGGCGGCCCTGCACTGCAGGAGTTGGAAAGCCGCTTTGGCTCGCCCCGGGCGGTTCCCTTCTACTGCTCTGTGGACCCTGACCTCTACCATCCCACACCGGCCAACGCAGATTTTCGCTGTGCCCTTAGCTATTTGGGCACGTATGCCGCCGATCGTCAGCCCAAACTTCTTGCGCTGCTAAACGACACAGCCCAGCTGCTCGCACACGAGCGATTCATCGTCGCCGGTCCGCAGTACCCTGCCAACGAACCGTGGGCACCCAACGTTGAGCGCATCATCCATCTCTCTCCGCCACAGCACCCGGCCTTCTACTCCAGCTCACGCTTCACGCTGAACCTCACGCGCGACGACATGGTGGCCGCCGGCTACTCGCCCAGTGTCCGGCTGTTTGAAGCTTCCGCCTGCGGCGCAGCCATCCTTTCCGATCCATGGCCGGGCCTTGAAGATTTCCTCACGCCAGGAAGGGAAATCCTTCTCCCTGCGACTGCGCAGGAGGTAAGCGACATCCTCCGTCACACTTCGGACGCTGATCGTTTCGCCCTCGGTCAGCGCGCCCGTGAGCGCATTCTGTCTGAACACACAGCCGCGCACCGTGCTGAGCAGTTTGAAGCAGTGGTCCGCGAGTGCTAAAACGGAGTGCCTTCCACACGCCTTTTCCCTCGTGACTTGACCGCGTCTTCGCAGCAACGGGCGTGCTGCACACAAGCGACAGGAACTTGGCTATCCTGTACACATCCTGAGGATCACATCGCAGGTTGTGCCTTCGTGGTTCCGTCGCACGTCGTCCTATGAGGGATGCACGCAACGACGCTTCCCCTGAGTTCACGGACCATTGAGAACATCGCCCTGGCCTACTTCGCAAAGCAGGAACATCTGCACGATGCCGTGCGTGATTTATCCAACGCGGGATTTGACGGTCCGGCCATCAACATCGCTGCAAGCTCACGCCACGACCAGGTATGGAACAGCGTCACGCTCAACAAGCCGCTTGAGAATGCCATTGGGGGACACACCGTCCGCTGGTTAACCGATCGCCTTCGTGCTCATGACCGCCATCGGCGCGGTGCGGATCAGATGCAAGGACTCAATCCCCTTCCGCCTGAGGGCGCCAATCCAACGTGCTCTGCCCTTAACCTGCCTCAGGCGTTGCGCGCCCTTTGCGTGCCGTCCGACATCATCGCTCTTCTGCAGTTGGATATGAAGCACAATGGCACGTTCCTCCTGGTTGACGCCTGCGACCGCGTGGAAGAAGCTAGCGATATCATGAGCGCAAACGCCGGGTACCTGCGCCATCAATACCTCACCTGTACGGCCGCTTAGGTGTCTGCATCAAGATCCCTTCGTCCGTTGAAAGAGACTTCTTCATGCACCAACTCGCTATTTGCGCTCAGATCGTGATTGCCTTTTCCATCGTGCTCGTCTGGGTCGTTCGCTTTCCAAACGTTGTGAAGGAGTTCCATGAGTACGGCTTGCCGGACTGGATCAGAACCGTGGTGGGCGCAACCAAAATCGCCCTGGCCACGCTGCTCGTGGCGGGCATCTGGTATCCGGCGCTGGTGACCGTTCCTGCCCTCTTGATGGCTCTGCTGATGGTTTGCGCACAGGGTGCGCACGTCAAAGCGAAACACCCCTGGATCAAGTATCTGCCTTCGCTTGTCTTGCTCGTGCTCTGCCTCTTTGTAGTTGCCGTGCACCAGCAAGTGCTCCACGCCTAGATGCTGACCACACTGTTAACGTGTTTCTCCGCCATTGCCTTTATCGTCTACGGCGTTCTGTGTCTTTCCTCGTTGTCGATGGTGGACGACTTTCGCAGGTTCGGCCTTGAACATCTCCGCATCTTGACTGGCCTTCTTGAGGTCCTTGGTGGCACCGGTTTGCTTGTGGGTCTGAAGTGGCGTCCGGCTCTGCTGTTCGCCTCCGGCGGACTCGCGTTGCTCATGCTCATCGCCTTTGCGATCCGCTTGCGCGTAAAGGACAGCGTACTTCTGTCATTACCTTCGGCGATGTTCATGTCGCTGAACGCCTATATCCTGCTCAAAGCGCTGAAACGTTAAAGGGCTGTAGACAAGGCCACATGCGGTGTCCAAAAGAAAAGTGCAAGGGGCATGGCCCTTGCACCCTTCTCAGTTCGAGAGCGGGCATTTACATGCCGGCAGTCGCTCCACCGCTGATGCCCTTGTTTACCACGATGGTCACCACCACGCGGCGATTCTCGGCCTGGCCTTTACGATTGTGATTGCTGGCTACCTGGTTGGTGACGCCCATGGCAGCAGGCGCCAAAATGCTCGTCAACGGCACCTCACCGGTTTGTTGAATCATCGCGATGACGGCCTCGGCGCGTTCTGAGCTCAAGCGCTGGTTCAGCTCGGGCGAGCCGACCTTGGACGCATAGCCTTGCACCTCAATCATGGCGCCCGGGGTGTTGGCAGCAGCCTTCACAAACTCAGCGATCTGCTGCTTGTACTTCGGCGCAACCGTTGCACGGCCATTCGCAAACGTAATGATCAGGCTGTCTTTGGTATCAAACTGATCCAGTTGACCGATACGGCCGTTGGTCTGTCCGATGGCGCTCTTGTTGGCTGCCGTATCCTGCGCATTCTGCGCAATGGCCTGCTTGTTCGCCGCGATGTCCTGCCGTGCGGAAGCGATATCCTGCGTGTTCTGGTCCAGGTCACGCCGTTGGCTGCGCAGCTCATCCTGTGCCTTGGCCACTTCCTGCTGCACGGGATTCGTTCCAGCCTCAATCTGACGAGCTGTTCTCAGCGACCCGTGCGTAAACACAACCTTGCGGGCCACCAGCTTGTGATCCTGGTCGTACGTTCCGTCTACCTTGACGTCAAGCCCAGGAACCAACTCCGTGATGGCGAGGTTCTTGCGGCCCCAATCGAACAAGCCGTCCTTCTCTGTCGCCTTGGTTGCGTCAGACAGCACCACCGTGGTGCGGCTGTGATCCTTGGCCTGAACGATGATGTTCGGTCCGGTGCGATCGATCACAAGACCTTCAAGTGTTGCTGCCTGCTGAGCCATCGCCGCGGTGCCCACCATTCCAAAGGCGGCCGCAACTACGAAACCACTAACCGTCGAAATTCGACGCTGATTACCCATGGTCACTCCAGTTCCGGCAGCCAAACATCGGCTGCCTTGTTGGCTGTATCGAGTTGCACACCACAACGTTGGCTCTACAAGGACGCCATGGCGGCAATCAATCTGACCATTCTATGCCTTCTCGTACCATTTGGGCTTCCCTTCTCCCATATCGCATAGGTGATTGCCGGGATACCCTCTAGCTGAGCGATGTGGACGCAATAAACGCTGCCGCGACTGCTCGGCATACATGGTTGCTGTGAAGCGGCTCGGTCACCGCCGGCAGTCGCACCTGGCATCGAACTCAACCACACCGGAGACCCCGTGGCAACCCTCACGACCCCGCAGCCCTTCCCCATTCTCGGCAACACGCTCGCAGAACAGCTTGCCGCGCGCTTGCGCGAGACCACCACGGCCGAGGTTCGCTTCACCCCCGGTGAACGTGCGTTGTATGCGTCCGATCTGTCGCACTATCGGCAGGTGCCAATAGGCGTTGTGGTGCCGCGCACGCTGGACGATGTGATCGCGACGGTAGCCGCATGCCGCGCGTTGAACGTGCCGCTCTTCAGCCGCGGTGCGGGCACATCGCTCTCCGGCCAGACCACCAACGCGGGCGTGGTGATCGACTTTTCCAAGCACCTCAACGCAATTGAAGAGCTGAACCAGAAGAAGCGGTATGCGTGGGTGCAGCCAGGGCTCATCAACGACAGCCTGCGCTCCGCTGCGGAACGTCACGCGCTCACTTTTGCTCCCGACCCAGCGACACATGAGTACTGCACCGTAGGCGGCAATATCGGCAACAATTCCTGCGGTCCGCACTCGGTGCTGGGCGGCAAGACCAGCGAGAACATCGACGAACTCGACATCCTGCTCTACGACGGCACACGTATGACGGTCGGCGCGACGACCGAACGCGAGCTCAAGGCCATCATCAAAGCCGGTGGCAGAAAGGGCGAGATCTACGCGCAGCTTCGCGACCTGCGCGATCGGTATGCTGACCTGATTCGCAAGCGTTACCCCGACATTCCACGTCGCGTTTCGGGCTATAACCTGGACTACCTGCTGCCTGAGAACGGCTTCCACATTGCCCGCGCCCTTGTCGGTACAGAGTCCACCTGCGTCACCATTCTTCGCGCCAAAACGCGCCTGATCCACAGCCCCCAACATCGCGTTCTGCTGCTGATTGCCTACCCCACAGTCTTCGCCGCTGCCGACCAGGCGCATCGTCTGCAGGAGCTCGGGCCTATCGCCATCGAAGGCTTCCACCACAAGGTGATCGACAACGCCCGGCTTGCCGGCAAGCACATGCCCGGCCTCAAGCTCTTCCCTGAAGGCGACTCCTGGCTGTTGGTGGAGTTTGGCGCGGATAGCCCTGCCGACGCTGCGAAGCAGGCCCATAAGGCCATACGCTGGATCGAGAAGCATGATCACGACCAGGTCGGATTTCGCTTGCTGGAAGATCCCAAGCAACAGAAAGCCGCCATGGAGGTCCGTGAGCTTGGCCTGGGCGTCAGCCGTGTGCCCGGCGCAACGCCCATCACGTGGGGTGGCTGGGATGATGCTGCGGTTGACCCCAAGCAGCTCGGCCCGTACCTGCGCGAGTTCTACAAACTGCTCGACAAGTATAAATACTTCACCGTGCTGTATGGCCACTTCGGCCAGGGCTGTTTGCACACGCACATGAACTATGACCTGCGCACCGCAGAAGGCGTGCAGCACTATCGCAACTTCGTCACCGAAGCCGCCCACCTTGTGGTCAAATACGGCGGCTCCATCTCCGGCGAGCATGGTGACGGGCACGCCCGCGCAGAGCTTCTGCCCATCATGTTCGGCGATGAACTCGTCGAGGCCTTTGCGAAATTCAAGCGCATCTGGGATCCCACAAACGGCATGAATCCCGGCAAGATCGTTGACCCGTATCCACTGGATACAAGCCTGCGCACCGGCCCCGACTACAAGCCGCTCGCACTGCCCACCATCTTCCAATTCCCTGACGACAACGGCTCCATGGCGCAGGCCACCGAGCGCTGCTTCGGTGTGGGCAAATGCCGCAAGATCGAAGGCGGCACCATGTGCCCCAGCTTCCAGGCGACGCGCGAAGAAAAGCACACCACGCGTGGCCGCGCGCGGCTGCTGTTTGAGATGCTCCGCGGCGACTCCATCCCGGACACGTGGCGCAACGAAGAAGTGAAGGAAGCCCTGGACCTTTGCCTGGCGTGCAAGGGCTGCAAGGGCGACTGCCCTGTTTCCGTGGACGTCGCCACATACAAAGCCGAGTTTCTAGCACACTACTACGAAGGCCGGCTGCGCCCCAACTACGCGTACAGCATGGGCCTGATCGACAAGTGGGCCGCCCTCGGTTCACGCGTTCCCGCGCTGGTGAACTTCGCCACGCAAACGCCTCTCCTGCGTTCACTGGCCAAAAAGCTGGGCGGCGTCACGCAGGACCGTGATATGCCCAGCTTTCCCCGCGAGAGCTTCAAAGAATGGCTGGGCAAAAACGCACCAGCCATGAGCGCAAGCCGCGGTGACGTCATCCTGTGGGCCGACACCTTCAACAATCACCTGACGCCGCATACCGCGAAGGCCGCGTTTGCGGTGCTGCAGGATGCGGGCTTTCGCGTCCACGTTCCGCGCGAGCATCTGTGCTGCGGCCGGCCGTTGTATGACTTCGGCATGCTCGACCAGGCCAAGCGCTATCTTCGCAAGATCCTCGCCGCGCTCGCGCCGGAGATCACAAAGGGCACACCCATCATCTGCCTGGAGCCAAGCTGTGCCTCCGTGTTCAAGGACGAACTCACCAATCTTTTCCCCAAGGACGAACAGGCACAACGACTCAGCAAGCAGGTCATCCTGTTTCCAGATTTCCTCGACAAAGTCGGCTACAAACCGAAGCCACTCACTACCACGACGACCAAGGCGATCGTGCACGGCCATTGCCACCACAAAGCCCTTTGGAGCATGAGCCCTGAAGAGCGCCTTCTGCAGGCAGCAGGCCTCGAGACGCAGGTGCTGGACTCCGGCTGCTGCGGTCTCGCAGGTTCGTTCGGCTACGAGGCCGGGCACCACGAGATCTCCATGCAGATCGGCAATCGCGCTTTGCTGCCCAAGGTTCGAGAGGCTGCATCCGATACCTTTGTCGTCTCCGATGGCTTCAGTTGTCGCCAGCAAATCGCCCACGGCTCTGATCGCAAGGGCATGCACATCGCCGAGGTCCTCGCCTTCGCGCTCGAGGAGCAACCAAGCACCAAGCCGAAGAAGAAACGCCCCATCGAAACAGGCCATACACAACCCGCAGGCACGAACCCGCTGTTCCCCCTGTTAGTGACGGCAGGCATAGCGACGGGCATCTACCTGCTGAACCAGAAACTTCGCGGACACAACGACGCATCCAAGCCCACAGCGGCGGAGTAGCGTACCCACCGCCCAAGGAGATCTACTGATGGCCAGCAAACAGGAATTGCTCGACTTCCTCGACAAACACGTCTTTCTTCGCATCCTGCACGCCAGCGAGCGCGAACTCGGCACCAAGCAGCGGGAAGATCTCGAAGACCTGAAGCAACGCACACAAGCAGAGATGGGCCGCTTCCATGGCTATGACTCCGCCGAGAAGATCGTGCAGATGTATAAGGACGATCTGACCTCCGCAGCCGCAGTGCCCGTCAACGCACGCTTGCAGGACCTCGGCCTGCCGCGCCTTGTGGACGTGCGCGATGATTTTTTGAAGCTGGCCGGCGAAAGCGCCTGAGCTGTTTTTGTTGAGGAGTAGCGGTGTGCGGCTACTCCTCAACATTCCCTGAAGCCGTCAGAGTTCGGCGCTACGTTGTTGCGCTCTTCAGGGTCGTTTAAGCAAATGGCCCTACCCTCGTAGGTGATGCGTTCAAGGGTTAAGTCGACGATGATGGCAGCGGCATTGGCCCTGGTCGTTCTGCCCTCGCTCGGCGCACAGACGTCAACAACAACGCCGCTCAGCCTCGACGATGTCATCCGGCGCGCCGAAGCCAACGAGCCTGCCTTCGCAGCAGCAGCCGCAGAAAGTCGTGCGTCGGCCTTGGAGCGCAAAGACGCGAGAGCGGGCCTGCTGCCGTCCGCGTCGTTCCACAACCAGTACCTCTTCACAGAGTCCAATCACACGTCGACGACGCTTGGCACGGCGGGTGGGCAATTCGTAAACCAGGGCGGCGTTGAGCAATCGCTTCCTGTGTTTATCGCCAACAACTCTGTGCATGAGTACTACAGCCAGGGGGTGGTAAACGAAAGTGTTGGCCTTGCCCAGGTGAGCGCCGTGCGGCTCGCCGATGCCAATGCGGCGCTTGCCGCGGCACAATTTGAGGTCGCACGCCGTGGCCTGATCACCACCGTGGTGAGCCTCTACTACGGCGTCAACGCCGGTACACAGAAAGCCGCCATCGCGCAGCGCGCCCTGGATGAGGCCGACCACTTCGTGACAATCACGCAGGAGCGCGAAGCCGGGCGCGAAGCGGCGCATGCGGATGTGATCAAAGCGCAGATCCAACAGCAACAGCGCCAACGCGAGCTGGCCGACGCCACGCTGGCCGCCAACAAGGCTCAGCTGGAGTTGGGCGTTCTGCTCAATCCTGATCCTGCGACCAAGTACACGTTGGTTGCCGTCGGCGTGCCGGCGCCCTTGCCGGAGAGGGCCGGCGTAGACGCCGCAGCGAAGGCAAACAACCCGGATCTACGCAGCGCCCTGGCAGCGCTGGAGGCAAGCCGGGCAACGACGTTGAGTGCGCAGGCCGCCTTGCTTCCCGATCTCGCACTGAACTTTACCTATGGCATTGACGCGCCGCAGTTTGCGAGCACAGGCTATGGGGGTGCGCGCAACCTGGGCTACTCCGCAAGCGCCACGGTTGACCTTCCGCTTTGGGATTGGCTGACAACGGAACGCAAGGTCAAAGAAGCGCGCCTCCGTTCTGACGCCGCGAAGCTCGCACTCACCGCAGCGCAACGGCGTCTGCTCGCCGATCTTGCCGAGTTTTACGCCGAAGCGGACATAGCGCGGCAGCAGCTCGCATCGCTGGACACCAGCGTTCTTGCCGCGCGGGAAAGCTTGCGGCTGATCAACCTGCGCTATGTCGATGGAGAAAGCACTGTGCTTGACGTTGTCGATGCGCAAAACACCTTGATCTCGGCAGAAAACGCGCAAGCGGATGGCATGGTGCGCTACCAGCTCGCGTTGGCCCAGCTGCAAACGCTCACGGGGAAGCTCTAACCATGGCTCAACCTCCTCACCTATCCCCGCGAAGGTCAAGCCCCTCACGCTGGCTTAATCAACCAGCTCTGTGCATTTTCGCAATCACAGCTGTGTTCGCTTTCTCGTTGGCAGGATGCAAGAAAAACGCTCCAGACAAAGCCGCCGATGCGGACGATGCAGCTGTCGCTGTTCAGGCCGCTCATCCGACCACGGGACCGATCTCGCAGGAGATTACGGCGGACGCCATTCTAGCGCCGTTAGCGCAGGCCGCTATCGCTCCGCGCATCAGCGCCCCCATCCGCGCCGAGTATGTGCAACGCGGCGCCCACGTGCGCAAAGGCCAACTCCTGATCTCACTGGAAGACCGCGACCTGCAAGGCAGTGCGTTGGACAGCAGAGGCGGTGTGGCGCAAGCGCAGGCAGCCTATACCACCGCTGTGCAGGCCACAATCCCAGAGGACACGCAAAAGGCGCAGTTGGATGTAGCGCAGGCGAAGGCAAATCTCGATGTAGCCAATCGCACCGCAGACGAGCGCAAGCGTCTGCTCCGTGAAGGCGCCATTGCGGGCCGCGATACGGACACAGCCATTGCAGCGGCCGTGCAAGCCCAGGCCGCCTACGACCAGGCCGTGAAGCATCTTGCGAGCGTGCAGGACACAACGCAAAAGACCAGCGCCGAAACCGCACAAGGGCAACTGACCTCAGCGCGCGGGCGCCTGGTGAACGCCGACGCCCAGATGAGCTATGCCAACCTGCGCAGCCCCATCAACGGTGTTGTGACCGATCGGCCGCTGTTCCCCGGCGAAACCGCG
>CAXTRU010000003.1:17309-18612 GCA_964246665.1 uncultured Acidobacteriaceae bacterium | reverse complement strand
AGTCATGGACACAAGTTCCCTCCTCGCCAAGCTGCACGTGGCGCAAGCGACGGCGCAGCAACTGCGGCTCGGCGGTGCGGCAGAACTGCAGGTGCCCGGCGTCACCGAACCCCAGGCCGCAACCGTATCCTTCATCAGCCCTGCGCTCGACCCAGGGTCGACCACTGTCGAAGTCTGGCTCAAGTTGTCCAATGGGGATGGCCACCTCAAGGTAGGCACACCGGTGCACGCCGTCATCCGTGGTTATACGATCCCCAACGCGGTACAGGTGCCACCAGCCGCCATCTTGCCGGCCGATGACGGCACAACGGCCGTGCTGGTCGTCAGCGCGGACGGCACAGCGCACAAGCGTCCCGTGCAAGTGGGGCTGCGCACCGCGGAAGCCGTGCAGATCCTGAGCGGCGTAACGCCAACCGACACCGTCGTGACCGATGGCGGCTACGGTCTGGACGATGGAGCCAAGGTGAAGGTGGGCGAGGGCAAGGAGGACTCTGACAAGCCCGGTAATGCCAAAGCTGGCGACGATGGGAAAGGCCAGTGATGAGCACAGCGGTCCACACGCCCTCGCCTCCATCGTCGCCTTCTACGTCGACAGATCCACAACCGGCGTTCTGGCTGTCCCGTTGGCTGCGGACCATTTTCTTCGCGGCAGTCGCGCTTACCGCGGCCGGTGTGTACGCCTTCTTCAGAACACCCATCGCAGTGTTTCCTGAGACGAACTTTCCGCGCGTTGTCGTCGGTGTCGATAACGGCGTGATGCCGGTAGAGCAGATGCAGGTCACGGTCACACGTCCGATCGAGGATGCCGTGAATAGCGTTCCGGGTCTGCAAACCGTGCGCTCCACCACAAGCCGTGGTTCCGCCGAAGTCAGTCTCTTCTTCGACTGGAACGTCGACATGTTCCAAACGCTGCAACTGGTAAACGCCGCGCTGAGCCGTGTGCAACAGTCATTGCCCGCCACAGCGAAGATCACCACCAACCGGCTTACCTTCGCGACCTTTCCTATTCTTGGCTACAGCCTCACGTCGTCCACGCTCTCGCAGCCGCAGCTGTGGGAGTTGGCCACCTATACGCTGCAACCACCGCTGAATCGCGTGAATGGTGTAGCGACCGTGACCGTGCAAGGCGGGCAGGTGCCGGAATTCCATGTGGTGCCGAACATGGCCAAGCTGCAGGCCGCCGGCGTCACCATCCTGGATCTTGCGAATGCCATCGGCAACTCGAACATCATCGACTCACCCGGGCTCTATCAGCAGGATCATCAACTCGTGCTGGCTTTGGTGGGCGCGCAAGCGCATGACC
>CAXTRU010000003.1:0-17299 GCA_964246665.1 uncultured Acidobacteriaceae bacterium | reverse complement strand
GCTGAGCGTAAAGTCGACCGCGAGTGGAGCGCCTGTACGTATTGTCGATATCTCCTACGTTGTGCAGGCGCCACTGCCCGTCTACACCTACGTCTCCGCCAACGGTAAGCCTGCGGTGTTGCTCAACATCACGCGTCAACCTGCAAGCAACACCGTTGCGGTCGCCGACGGCATCGCTGCCCAGATTCAACAGCTGCGGCCTCGGCTGCCCAAGGGCGTTGTGCTGCAGCCCTACTATGACCAGTCGCAACTTGTGCGCGAAAGTATCACCAGTGTTCGCGATGCCATTGTCATTGGCTTGGTGCTCGCCTGCGTCATCCTCTTCCTCTTTTTACGCGACTGGCGTTCGTCGCTCGTCGCCGGTTTGGTCATCCCCGTTACGGTGGCTGTCACGGTGCTCGCGTTATGGCTGCTGGGCGAAAGCTTTAACCTGATGACGCTGGGCGGCTTGGCAGCGGCGATTGGCTTGGTCATCGATGACGCCATCGTCGTTGTAGAAAACATCGTTCTGCATCGCGACGCAGGCGAAGGGCGCATCGAGGCTGTGCGCAAAGCGCTGCATGAGATCGCGCATCCCCTCATCGGCTCAACCATCACACCCGTTGTTGTCTTTCTTCCGCTGATCGTTGTAACCGGCGTGACCGGCAGCTTCTTCCGCGCGCTTGCCACCACGATGGCTGTATCGCTGCTGACATCCCTTCTATTGGCCGTGACGTGGACACCTGGGCTCGCGCTTGTTCTGCTGAAGTCGCGTGCCAGTGGACCAGACCGCGCAGCGGAAAACACGGGCAACAACCATGAGGTACATCACAAGGAACCCGGCCGCGTTCTTGGGCGCATCATGGGCTGGCACCGATCCGCACTGGACTGGTCCCTGCGGCGCCCCGTGTTGCTTGGCCTGATCTGCCTCGCCCTGGTGGGTGCCACCTACTTCGAATACCGCGGCCTCGGTTCCGACCTGCTGCCGGAGATGGATGAAGGCGGCTTCATTCTTGACTACGTCATGCCTGCCGGCAGTTCGCTCGCGTCCACGGGTAAGGTGCTCGACCACGTCGAACAAATCCTGCGCAGCACACCCGAGGTGCAAAGCACGAGCCGTCGCACAGGCCTGCAGATGGGGCTCGCCGCAGTGACTGAGGCCAACACGGGCGATATCACCGTCAAGCTAAAAGACAAGCGAAGCCGTGCCATCGACGAAGTGATCGCCGAGGTGCGCAAGCAGATCAAAGCCGATGAACCGCAGCTGGATGTGGAGTTCACGCAGGTGCTTCAGGACAACATCGGCGACCTTTCCAACGCGCCTGAGCCCATCCAAATCAAGCTGTTCACACAAGATGCCGCTCTGCTGAATGAGCTTGCCCCGCGCGTGGCAAGCGCCATCAAGAACGTCGACGGCGTCGTGGATGTGGAGAACGGCATCGACAACACGGTCAGCGGCCCTGCCACCAACTTCGAGGTGGACCCACAGCTTGCCGGGCGCCTCGGGTTCACGCCGCAGGAGGTGGCTGAGGATGCGACCGCCATTCTCGACGGCGTAGAAGTCGCAACGCCGGTCATCAGCAACGGCCGCCCCTACCCGGTGCGTGTGCGGCTGGGCGATGAAGCGAGACAGTCCCTGGAGGCCATGCGTGACACTGTATTCAACTCCAGCTCGGGTCACACAGCATCGCTCGGGTCCATGACAAACATCACGCAACTTCCGCCCCAGAACGAAATTCGCCGTGAGAATCTGCAGCGCCTGGCCGTCGTTACCGGACGGCTAGAAGGCACAGATCTCGGCACCGCCGTGCAAGAGGTGCAGCGTCGTGTACAAGCGCTTCACCTGCCGCCCAGCGTGCGCGTGGAGTACGGCGGCACCTACCAGGAGCAACAAAAATCCTTCGCCGATCTCGCCCGCGTGCTCGTCATGGCTCTGGTCTTAGTCTTTGGCGTCCTGCTGACGGAGTTCCGCAACTTCGCCGCACCCACCGCGATTCTCACCTCGTCCATCCTGTCCATCTCCGGTGTGGTCACTGCCCTGCTGCTGACGCACACCACATTCAACGTCGCGAGCTTCATGGGCCTGATCATGGTCATCGGCATCGTCGCGAAGAACGGCACCCTTCTGCTCGACGCCGACGATCGCTACCGTGCAGAAGGCGCCAGCGCACGCGAAGCGATGGTGATGGCTGCAGAACGTCGGCTGCGCCCCATTTTCATGACGGCACTTGCTGCCATCACCGGCATGGCGCCGCTTGCGCTGGCACTCGGGGCAGGTTCGCAAATGCTGCAACCGCTTGCCATTGCGGTCATCGGCGGCCTGCTCATCTCGATGCTGCTGAGCCTCGTTGTCACGCCAGTCGTGTACTTCCTGCTCACGCGCAATCACGCGCCGGAGCCGGTTGCCGCAACCGCGTAGGTCCGTCGTACACAACAGAAAAGGCTCGCTTGGCGAGCCCTTTCTTCTTATTACGCATGTAAGCGCTATCGCCCAATCACCAGTACAGTAAACGTATCCGGAACGATGGACGGACGCGGGCGTGGCATCGCCGGCGTTGGGTCAGGCCGCGGCCCGAAGTCTGCCGTCACCACATACACACGATCCGTACTCTCGTCATACGTCATCGTGCGCGCGCCGCGTTGCGTGGGCAGCTGTTCGATGTTTTTGTACCCGTGCGCCGCATCGACCACGCTCAGCGTGCCGTCGCCGCCGTTGGAGCTGAAGGCAAGCTGCGCCTTCGCGTTGTAGCCTGCCGCATCGGGGCCGTCACCGATCTCCGGCGAAGCAATCTGCTTGCCGCTGTCGTAGTTCACAACTGCCATCTTCTTGCCATCGCACACAGAAAAAAGCCGGTGATGCGCTGGGTCAATGGCCATCCCCGACGGCGAATCGCAGCCACTCAAAGGCCACGTGCCGGCAAGCGTCTTCGCACGCGCATCCAGCTTCACAATCACGTTCTTGTCTTCGATGTTGTCGTACACATTGCCCTTGCCATCGGCTTGCGGAAACTCCGGTTTGCCGGGCAGGTCGATCGTCGCCACCACCGTGCGCGATGCCGTGTCGACGACAGACACATTCTTGCTGCGGCCATTAAAGGCCCACACCGTCTTCGTCACAGGCTCATACACAAGGCCGTCCGGATTCGTTCCCGTGGGTACCGAGCCGACGGTCGCCAACGTCTTGCGATCAAAGATCACGACGGCATTGGCGCCGCCGTCGGAGAGGTAGCCAAAGCGCCCTTCCGGATCAAGCGCCACGCCATGCGTCCCCTTCAAGCCGGTGATCGCGCCTACAGATTTGCCCGTAGTGCTGTCCAGCACTTCCACGCGCTGTCCGTGCGTCACATACAGGCGATGCGCTGCCGGGTCAGCCAGCAGGTAATCCCATCCGCCGACACCGCCCACCTTCCAGTGGTCAACCACATGGTAGGGCTGCTGCGCACCCGCGGTCAGCAAGGCGGTTGAAGCGATCAGGGATGCTTGAAGAAAGCTCCCACAACGAGAACGAGAGGCCATCGGATCTCCTGCGGCGGAACACCGGCGCACATCCACTGTCGCCGATTGAGGTTAAACCTCGCTGAAGAACGCCCGCACCGTGGTGCCCTGGTCCGGTGTGCTTTCCAGTTCCATGCGACCACCGGCAGACTCCATGATGCTTTTGCAGATAGAAAGCCCAAGGCCCGCGCCACCTGTCTCACGGGAGCGCGATGAATCTTCGCGATAAAAGCGCTCGAAGATATGGGGCAGGCTTTGCTCCGCGATCCCGTAGCCGTGATCACGAACTTCCAGCATCGGCCCAGGAACGCCATCGTCGCGGCCTGCGAGCTTCACAACAATGGGCGACCCTGCCGGACTATGCTGGATGGCATTGACAACCAGGTTGGACACCAGCGTTTGCAACTCGTTTGCACTGATCCTGCCGTACAGGTTCGGCTGCAGTTCACAGCGCAGCGGAACCGCACTCGCCTGCGCAAGGCTGCGCAAACGCCGCACTGCCTGGTCCACACTGGAGCTCAGGTCGGTGAGCGTGACCGACGCAAGTGACTGGGGGTTATCACGAACGGAACTCAGCATTCTTGCGATCAACTCTTCCACCCGTTCGTTATCGACAAGCACCTGCTCCAAGCCTTCCCTGTATTCCTCCACGGAGCGCGTTCGCATCGCTAACACTTGAATCGACGAACGAACCACGGCAACAGCGGTCTTCAACTCATGCGCGGCATCACCCACAAAGCGCTGCTCTGCCTCAAACGCAAGCTTTAAGCGTGCAAACGCCGCGCCCAAGGCCTCCGCCAAAGGCCGCAGTTCCTTGATGCCCATGGCAGACGGGGGCGGAGCGAAGCGAAAAGACGAGGCACTCAGGTGCGTCGCTTCTGCGGCCAGCTCCTGGATCGGCCGCAGCAGCCTTCGCACCAGCCACACCAGGATCGCGGTCGAAACTGTTACCAGCACCGCAATCCACAGCACATAAAAGCTCGCAGCTTCAAGTATCTCGCGCCATAGGTGAGCCGTCGGCGCGGCATACACAATCGTCACCGGACGCCGCAGACCAACGCCGGCATTCTCGGCACGGTCGATGATGCGTAGCCCTTCGCGTTGCAACACGCGGTAGTTTGCGCCCCCGGCACTGGCTTCCCGTACACCATCGGAAGAGCGTGCGATCAACGCAGCCGGCGCAAAGGCCGACGCGCCTAGTAGCCGACCACCCTGGTTGTAGACCGCATACACATCGCTCTTCGGCAGCCGCACTTCGGCCGGATCGATCGTAACGTTGTCGTCAGGATCCTCGGCGTCCTGCACAGCGCCCAGCACGGAGTCCGAGCGCCCGTTCAGCATCACATCAAAGGCGTGCACTCTGGCCCACCGCTCATGCCACAGCGCCACGGCGGAAAACGTGAGCGCGCACAGAAGCTCCACCAGCAGCACCGCCGCGATCAGCCGCCGGGTCAGCGAGTCAGGCTTCATGGCCGATCTCCCGCGGCGGCGGCGATGCCAGGCGATAGCCTCTACCGCGAAGCGTTTCCAATACCATCACCTCGGTGGCCCCGCGCAGCTTGCGGCGAAGATTGGACACGTGCGCTTCGATCACATTGGAGTGGTGCTCCCATGTGAAGTCATAAAGGTGCTCCAGCAGCTCCCGCTTTGAGACCACCATCTGCGGGCGATGCATAAGGTACTCCAAAATGCGATACTCGGTCGGCGATAGATCGACGACCTGGTCGTCCACGTGGACCGTCTGCCCCGTGGTGTCCAGATGCACCGGCCCCAGGCGCATCACTGTCTTGCGCGTGCCCTTGCCTCGCCGAATCAGTGCGCGCGAGCGAGCGATCAACTCGCCCAGGTCGAAAGGCTTGGTCAGGTAGTCGTCCGCGCCAAGGTTGAGTAGATCGATCGTGCTTCTCGTCTCGCTCACGGCGGTGAGCACCATCACTGGGGTGACGTCGTCCTGCAGCCGCAGACGCCGTAACACCTCATCGCCCCGCAGCTTGGGCAGCATCAGGTCCAGCAGAATCAGATCGTAGGCAGCCGTTTGCACCAGGTGCATGGCGTCACTGCCATCATGCGCTACATCGACGGCATACCCTGCGCCTTCCCGCATGGCGACCGCCAAATTTTCCGCCAGGCGACGCTCGTCCTCCACAACCAGTACGCGCATCAGGGGTGTCTCCACTGCCTATCGTACTTGGTCGCAAGCAGCAAGCCGCCGCAGGAAACGACGGCGGAAAGCTCACTTCAAACCCATGCCGGCAGCATGCCCTTTCAAGCGACGGGTAAGATCGTCGCTTTTGTGGATGGCGGCGATAATTGCGACGTGCGCTGGCGCCGCCGCTCAGCTCTTCACCATCTGTGAACACATGACCACTAGACCCGAGTTGGAGGGTGCTGACCCCATCCCGCTTTTTCAGACATGGCTCAAGCTCGCCGAAGACAGTGAGCTGAACGATCCCATTGCGGCGGCGCTCGCCACATGCACGTCGGCCGGCGTGCCCAGCGTGCGTATGGTCCTGGTGAAGGGTGTCGAGTCAGCCGGCTTCAGCTTTTATACCAATGCTCAAAGTCAAAAAGGACGCGAGCTGGACGACAACCCGCGCGCCGCATTGTGTTTTCACTGGAAGTCCTTACGACGTCAGGTCAGGATCGCCGGAACGATTACCGGGTTGCCGTCGGACGTGACCGACCGCTACTTTCACAGCCGCTCCCGTCGCAGCCAGATCGGTGCCGCGGTGTCGCAGCAAAGCCGTCCCCTCGGCAGCCGGCAGGAGTTGGAAGAGCAGGTTGCCGCGTTCGAGCGCTCGCATCAGGCCGAGATCCCACGGCCCGACTACTGGTGTGGCTACCTGCTGCAGCCGCTTACCGTCGAGTTCTGGATCGACGGCCCAGACCGCCTGCATGATCGCCTGCTGTTCACGCGAGCCAGCGGAGCCTGGGATCGTACCCTTCTTTACCCTTAGGCGGGGATGCTGATTCGTCTCGATGTCACGTGACCGACTTAGAAAACGATTGCCTAACCACCACCAGAAAACTGACCTGTTTTGCGACACACTTTACGACTATTTGCCTCAAAGAAGGACACTTACGGTCTACCCCGCAGCGCACAGAGCCGTCTATGGTAGTTAGACAGACCTCTCCCAAACCGTGCACACGCCCAAAGATCCAAAAAACCAGAAAGATCAGAGCCATCGCAAGCGTCCCGAAGAGCGTCGAGCGTCTCTCGCGACGCTCTCCAAGCACCTTGGCCTTTCTCCCGCGGCGATCTCGCGCGTTCTGAATGGGGCCCCGGCGGCTCGATCAATCCCTCAGGCCACGCAGGAACGCATCTTTGCAGCCGCTCGCGAGCTGAACTACCGCCCCAATGTGTTGGCGCGCTCGCTACGCCGTGGGCACTCCATGACGTTGGGCGTACTTGTGCCCGAGATCGCGGACGGCTACGGATCACTCGTGCTTTCGGGCCTGGGACACGGTTTGCTGCAAGCCGGCTATTTCTATCTCCTGATCAGCCATCACCACAGGACAGACCTGATCGAACGCTCCTTGAGCATGCTTTCCGAGCGTGCCGTGGACGGCATCGTGGCGATCGATACGCCGCTCCCCCAGCCCTTGCGCCTTCCGTCGGTTACGGTGTCGCAAAGGAATCAGCACGACGGAAACATCAGCATCGTGCTAAACCATGAGCGCGCCGCCGAGCTCGGCATCACCTACCTGGCCGGCCTCGGACATCGCGAGATTGCCATCATCAAGGGCCAGAGCTTCTCGTCCGATACGGAAAGCCGTCTGCAAGCAATCCAAAAGGCTGCGCAGCTGCACAGGGTAATTTTGAACCCGGCGCTCACGACACAGCTCGAGGGTGATGCGCCATCGCATGATCCTGGCTACTTCGCCACCCAACGCCTGCTGGCAGCCGGCATCCCGTTTACCGCCCTGTTTGCGTTCAACGATATCTCCGCGATCGGTGCCATCCGTGCCCTTCGCGAAGCCGGTCTGCGCATCCCGCAGGATGTTTCGGTGATTGGGTTTGACGACATTCCGTCCGCTGCGTTTCAGAACCCAAGCCTCACCACGGTCCGACAGCCGTTGAGCAACATGGGCCTCCTGGCAGCCGAAACGATCCTGAAGCAAATCGACGGCAGCGGTCACCAGATACCCTCGAATCTGATCCAGGTTGACCCGGAGCTGGTCGTGCGCGAATCTTCCGGTGTGGCCAATCCAGCTCGACAACGGGCAACGTGAGCGTTCGTTTTCGTCTTGCCTTCTTCTCCTTCCTCTTCTGTTGCACCGGTGTGGGCAATGCGCTCGTAGGCACCACGCTGCCGGCGATCCTGCACCAATGGCACCTCAATGACAGCCGTGGCGGCCTTCTGCTGCTGGCTGCCTGGGGCGGCTCCACCCTGGGCGCCGTCTTTGCGCAGGGCACGAGCGGTAAAGCCACCGCCATCGGCCTTTGCCTGTCCGCGGCCGGTCTTTTCTTCCTGGTCTACGGATCGGCCACCCCGCTCCCGCTCCTCTACGGCGTGTACGGGCTGGGTCTCGGCATCATTACGACCTCCATCAGCCTGATGCGCGCGCGCGAAGCGGAACCAACCAGGACGGAGGTGGAGCTCAACCGCTTGAATCTGCTTTGGGCCTTGGGCGCCTGCTGCACGCCGGTTTTGGCACTGCACTCGCTTCGGCTGCTCTCGGTGGGGTCCATCTTTCGCGGCTTCTCAGCAGTTTTGGGCGCCGCTTCCCTGATTGCCTTCGCGATCTCTGGTTCGCCGGTGGGCAGCCGTGCGCCGATCTCGGTTGCCGCAACGCACAGCAGGAACGCCCAGCTCGCCTGGGCACCGGCGCGTTTGTGCCTTTTCGCGGCCACCGCCGTCGGGCTCGAAAGTGCGATCGGCAGCTGGCTGACTACCTACGCGGAGCGGTCCACAGCTGGCGTGGCAACCGCTGTCTCCGCCAATGCAGCCTTCTGGGCGGGCCTTCTTCTCAGCCGGGCGCTCCACTCGCTCAGCAGCTCAAAACGCCTGAGCAGCGGCCCGATGCGTACCGTGTACGTCGTGGCGGTCAGCCTCGCCCTGCTGCTTCTCATCGCTCTTCCCCGGCGAGGCGTTTTGCCCGTGGCCGGGTTCCTCGGCGGGTTTGGGCTCGGTCCACTGTACCCATGGGTGTTGTCCGTGGCTCTGCCCCGTTTCCGGTCAACGGCCGTCTTCGTCTTCGCCGGCGTCGGCGCTTCCCTTACACCATGGCTCACGGGCGTGCTGTCCTCCGCCTCCGGCTCCTTGCGCGTCGGTCTGCTCGCCCCGGTGGTGACCCTGGTGGTCCTCGCGGCGGTAACGGTGAGGGTACGAGCTGACGTCGCGTGAGCCTTCCACTGCTGACGCGCAAGCCCGGGAGAAAAAACTTCAGCCTCCCAAGCTCAGCACCGAGTACGGTAGGATCACGATAGGCAAGCCAACCCTCTAGCCCGGATGGTGGAATCGGCAGACACAGCGGACTTAAAATCCGTAGACCCGCAAGGGTTGTGGGGGTTCAAGTCCCCCTCCGGGCACTCAGAATCGCGCAAGCTGGACGCGGCATCCCTCGCAGCTTTTGGCATCCGTGCCTAAATTGTGCCCAATGAGCATAGCCCGCCTTGTTGCGTGGGGTGGCCGATGACACTCGACCCGATCGCTGCCATCCTCGCGTCCGCCGGCCTCCATCTAGCTGACGGCGACTACGGCCTGCAGTACAACCTGGTGGTCGCCAGCATTTCTAGTCTCGGACCCCGCGTCGGCATGACGCCAGAGGTCTTGAGCGCGCTGCGAGATGATCGCTCAGACTTGTTCACCGAGGAGGCGCGGTCGAAGCAGGCGGCAGATTTTGTGTCGGCGCTGCTGGGCATCCTGACTCGGGCTGATTCCCGCCGCTCCCACCAAGTTTGCCTCACCACGTCACAGCGCGAGGGGAGGTGAAAACATTGAAGATCACACGATATCGTTCATTAAGCTTCCTCCGCTTCAAGGGCAGCTGGATTACCAGGGCACAAACATCGTTTCTACTCCCGATGCTGTGTATCGGTGCCCTGAGCACTCAAGGCTGTACGACTACTGCGAAGATGACAACGGCCAAGGTCGGTGGGAACCCCGCAACGGAGTCTACATCGGCACATGGCACCCCGAAAATCGCAAGCCCGTCCACATCGCCTGCATCAGCGAATGAACAGCCGTATGTGATAAGCCGCCGCCCGTATGGCCGTATCGGATGGCGCAGGATTTACGGCCGCTCCCACCAAGGCGGTGCCGCATGAAGATGCGAGTTTTGGACGCCGTCGCCCTGTTCGTCTTCCTCGCCTTGGCTGTGTTCTTTCTAGGCATCGCCCTGCCGTGGACGGCGCAACTCAACTGGGCGGAGCGCCAGCACCTCTCAGCGCCGCCACCGCCCGAGTTCCCCGGGTCTCGCCTGATGGTGCCTATTCCGACCGTTGTGCGACAGGCTGTTAAGGAGGTTCAGGCAGGTCCGCTTACCCTTAACGTCGACGGTTTACAGGCTGACGACTATGGTGACGTTCAGGGCTGTATCAACATCGTGACCGCTTTACCAAGAGGCGGCTCTTGTCTCTTGCGCGGCAGAACCTACGCCATCTCGCATACCCTCGACCTTAGCAATGGGGGAAGATTGTACTTGGGTGGGTCACCGAGCGGCGCAACCATAATCGTGGATCGCTGATCTGCGTGATGTTCCGAAGGCAGGGTGAGACAGAGTAGCAAAGAACTACCGCGGCGGTCGCACCCCGAAGCTGGCCGTGAACGAGCCACTGGAACCAGTCACCGTCAGCGCTGCGGTGATCGCTGTTCCTGCGTCTGCCCGCACGGGAAACATGACCGAGATGTAGTTGTTTGCGTTGAGGTTGGCTAAAGACAGAGCCGTTGATGTCCAAGTACGGAGTGTACCCTCATCGGTCCAATTCACCTGCGCGGTCACGGCGGCGAGAGCGTTGACGCTGACCGGGGCAACATACACCGCAACGCGGTGCAGACCCGTGGTTGAACACATGAAAAGGGTCGTTGCTGCCAAGTTTCCGGCAGAGATCAATTCCGTAGGAAAATCCATCAGCGGTCCTGGAAAGTAGCTCATAGAATGTCCCAGGCTCCCGCCCCGGATCCGGCGTACTGAATCATGAGTGCGTTGTATTGCGCGCTAAGATTGAACGTCGTAGCTCCGTCGATAGTTTTGCCATTTGCGCTGACCGTAACTGCGTTTGTGCTGGAGTCAATCTTCTTGATGACGCGAATCGTTCCGATCACCGGCGAGGCCTCGAGCGTAACCGTGAACGCCCCGCTGGAGGCATTGCAGCGCACGGTGTAATCGTCAGCGGTGCAGGTGTAGGCTGCTGTCTTCGTCGCTGTCGCCGCAACTTGGCCTGTGCTCCGGACGAAGCTGCTGCCTGTAAGCGTTGTCCCAGACACCGCCCCCGACGCCGTGAGCGTGGTGACAGAGGTAGCTTTAAGCGAGGTAGCACCCGCCGACATGGTAAGCCCCGCGGCGCCGGAGATGAGACCCGAAACCGTGAGCGCCGCAAACGATGACGTGCCAGCTACGGAAAATGTGCCAAGGCACGTCCAGTTCAGGCCCAGGCTGCCAGCGTTACCAGAACCTGAGGAGTTGCCTACACGCAGCACCCATATGCCACCCGCTGGCACGTCCAGGTACAGGTTAGGGTCGGAACTCCCACCGCCAATGAACCCCAGCCGCGTGGTGTCGGCGTTGTTGCCGTTGAGAGTGAAGTTGCTGTACCCGCCGCCGCTGGCACTTGGAGCGAACTGAAGGTTGCTGTTCGCTCCGCCCGCGAACGTGGATGTCGAGAGGGCGGTGAATGTGCCTGCGGCCGGCGTCGTTCCGCCGATGGTCGTCCCGTTGATGGTGCCACCAGTGATGGTCGGGGAATTTGACCATGACGGGTCAGCCGAGCCGCCGTTGCTGAGCAAGAGTTGCCCGGAAGCCCCGGCCGGCAGCACCCCATCAGGAGTAGCTGCCGCACGGTCGTTGGTTCGCAGTTGCTTTGCCATGGCCTAGGCGACGGTGATGGGTGGCGCGGGCTGGAAGTCCACATCGGTCGCGGTGATGGCGTCACCGATGAACTGGGCGATGTTGCCAGCGACCAGACCCGTGGTGGACGAGATGGCGGCGCCGTTCGTTCCCAGGTAGACAGGCCCGGGCGTCAGGCCCGTCACAGCAGTGTTCTGGCCGGAGAGATACACAACAACCCCCGTCGCAGCAGAGGCGTATCCAGACAGCACAAACCCGTTCGCCTTCAGCGGCACCGATGCGTCGGCAACCTTGACGGTGCCACCCGTGATATTCACAAACTGCCCCGCGGTGAGAGCGGAGTTCGCCGTTCCCGTTGCAGTTGGTGCGCCGATCCCGGTTGGCATCATCGTTTGGTCGAGCTGGCCGGCCGCGTTCAGCGCGAGAACTTTGTTGGCATACGAGGCGCCGCCGATCTGAGTGGGGGTGTAGTCGCTCGGATTCGCGGTGCCGGGAATCCGGGCAAGAAGCTTGTCTGCTGCCATGGGTGCTCTCCTGAGTTACTGAATGGCGATGGGCGGCTGGATGTTCAGCAGCACAGCGGTTGGGGACTTGGCGACGCCAAGGCATTGAATGAAGCCGCCGCCGGAGGGCGACTGCGTGAGATTTCCGAAAGGTCCGAGGTAGACGCGGGGGTCGGTGAGGTTCCAGTTCCAACCGCTGAAGTCGACCTCCCCGGAAGTCTGGACGGCGAAAGACGCGCCCGGCTGGGCAGACTGCACGGCTAGGCCCACCACGGTCCCCATCGCGAACGGGTTCCCGGATGAGGCCGTGACCGCGGCGCCGCCGATCAAGGCAATTGCGGTGTACAACGACACGGCAGCGGCACCAGCCGTCAGCTGGACGATGTTGGCGCTTCCGTCCCGTCGCCGTTGAGCCCTGGCGCACCCGGCGGCCCGGGCGGTCCCTGCTCCGCAACCGTCACCACCGACAACGCCGTCTCGGTCGCCACTACCACCGCGCACTGCGGCCCGTCTACCTGCACGTCGGCGACGGGTGAGGTGACTTCTACGACTGCACAGCCGACCATGGCTCCACCTCCCCTGTGACCGTGAACGCGCCGGTGAGGTAGGTCTGCGTGGTGCCGTTCGGGAACCTGATCCTCAGGTCATAAGCCCCCGTCTGCAGCGTGTCCGTATCCGCGCTCGCGATGGTGAGCTGCAGGGTGCCCGCCGTGCCACCGAGCGCGAGATTGCTTCCGTTGGCCGTCGGTTCAGGAGAGGAGATGGTCAGCTGCGGAATCGTGGGTTTGGTGAGCGAGCGAACGAAGAACTGCGCGCTGGCCCCGGTGAGGTCGATGGGCGTGCCCGGTGTCACAGGCTGGCCGAGGCCGGGTCGGTGAGCGTGATCGTAAGCGTGAGCGTGTCGCCCTGGCGGACAGCTAGGGGTGTCGTGCCTGGTTGCATGGGGTCTCCTTAATTGCAGGCGTACTGCGGCCCCGCAAGCGCCATCATCAGAGCGATCGGCTCGTCCGAAGCCTGCACTGTCGCCGTGTTGCCGGATTGCGTGTAGCTGACTGCCGCGCCGGTGACCAGATCGACCGCCTGCGAGATGGTAGCGTTCGGCGGCAGCTTCACCGTCACTGCGGCCGCGGGCGGCGAAGGTACGGCAGTGGCCCAGTTTGCAAGGCCGTTGTTGCTCTGCTGCCAGACGTTGAACAGGATGGAGTTGCCCTTGGCCCCGGGCGTGGCACCCACAATCGAGACAGCCGCCAAGGGGTACGACCCGCCCGAGTAGGACGAGACGGACGGCATCATGCACGGCCGCGGCGGGGATACGGGCGGGTTGGCGATGGTGCCGAGCAGGGTGTGCAGGTGCTGGAAGGCAGTGTAGACCGGGTAACAGGTGGAGACGGTATCGCCGCTGCACCAACTGAAGTCTGGATTGCCGGTGAGCGTGTAGGCGATGTAGGGCGAGTAGCCAAGCCCAAAGTCCGTCAGCGCTGCGCGCAGATTGAAGTCACTGACCCGAGCTTCCGTCATGCCCGGAAAGTTACTTCGCTGGATGCCATTTTCGGTGACGGCTGTGCGGATGCCGCCCAGGTTGCCGGGGAGTTGATTCTGTCCAGTGGGGTATTTGAACGCGGTGCTCGCCTGTTGGCTGCTGCTGCTGCACTGCGTTCCGGCCACTAGGCCAATCCAGCCTCCGCCGGCAAGCGCGTTCTTTTGCACACACGCTGGGTCCCAAGCCTGCTGCTCCGGCCAATAGCCATAGGGGTGGTGGGACTCGGTGGCGAAGTTGCGCACGGTCAGCCGAAGGTCCTGCTGGTACTGCTGGAAGTCTGGGAACAGCAGCGACCCGTACATGCCGCCCGTTTGGGTGTAGCCGTTGTCGTACTGCACACCCGCAATGGGCGCCTGTTGCGACAGGTAGAGCGCCAACAGAGGCAGCGGGACGCCTGCCGCGTATGGCCCTTGGCTGAAGTTGCCGTTGGCCGGCGGAGTGACGTACATCGCGGCCGCGTTGTTCCACGAGTCGTAGTTCCAGGGGCTTTCGTTCCACAAACCGATGATGCACTTGACGCCCACACTTTGGCACTGCTGCCGATTGCCTTGACGTACTTGCCGTAGGCGATCAGCGGCGCGTTCTGGAAAAGGCTGGCGCCTGGCGCTACCAGCACCGGAGGATACAGCAGCTGGTAGAAGGTGACCGCGCTGCCCGAGGGCAGGGTGAACGTTGCGTTGTTTCCCGGCGTGGTTGCGATCGGCGTCGCCAAAGCTACCGAGCTGCCCGAGATGGACGACACCAGGCTGCCGTTTTGCGACTGCCGCGGCGCAAGCGAGTAGCCGTATGGCGCGGTGGCACCATCGAAGCTGATCAGGATTTGGCCGCTTGCCAGCAGCGCCGGTGATACCGCACACTCGACACCGGGACCGACAACGCGCCTGTGGACACGGCAGCCGTTGTCGTCGCTGTCCCAAGTTGAGTTACCGCGGGGCCGTACAGCGCGTTGACGTAGGCTGTCTGACCATTGGTCTTTGCTGCTTGCAGACCGGTGAGGCAGGTCGTGCCGGCGAAGCTGTACGTACCGGGGTTCGAGGCGGACTCGATGGTGTTCCATGGGCAATCGAACCGCACGTACTTCATGCCGATGTTGGCGGCAAGCGCGAACTGGGCGGGGTCGCCTGGGTTCACGTTGATGCCGGTGCCGTTGTACATGTCTACGGACAGCACGGGCGTCACTGCGGTAAAGTTGTCGATCTCCGTCGAGGTCTGCGCAAGCAGGGATAAATCCAGGCAGGCTACCGCGACGGCCAACAGCAACGCGCTTCTTGGAAAAATGGGCATACGAGTCCTTTGCGAGATGATCTGCAACGGGTACTGCGTCAGTAGCTCGGATACCAGAGCGACTTGCTGGGATCGTAGGTAAGCGTCAGCATCTTGCCGACAACCCCTGTGGTTGCCGCCGCGATGTTGCCCCCCGTGGTGGTGCTCCAAGCGGCGTCTGGGATGAAGCTGACCGAACAGCCGAACCCTGCGGCGGTGCATCCTGCCGGAGGGGTGATGGTGCCGGTGTTGACCGCGTTGGGGTTGGTAACGTGATAAATCACACCTCCTGTTGGAGCGATCGTGGCGGCGGCGGTGATCGGTGCACCGATGCGGCTGTACGGCACATCTGAGTTCGTCCATCCAACAGCGGTCCCAGAGCCGAAGGTGCTGTTGTTGACGTTGATGCGGACGCCCTTGCCGCTTCCTCCCTGTACCGTGGTTGCACCGTTGGTGTTGTCGAACCCGATGGCACCTCTGCCGCCCGACATAGACGCGTAGTCGGTAGCGCTGGCGCCCGTGCCCCAGTTTTGGATCGCGGTCGTACCGCCGTCCAGGAGTTCTGATTCAGGATGCCGAGGGCGGAAGGCGCGTTGGTGTAAAGCCCATAGTGGCCCAGCGAATCCGTCACTTGATTCAGTGCCGCAGGGACTTTGCTGTTTTGGATCGCCTTCGCGGGCAGCAGGAAGCTCCCAGAACCATTGGTGAAGGTAACGTCTTCGACATGGACGTTGCTGTTGTAGGTCGTTGTGACCACGATGCCCGGCGAGGAGATCCCCGCCGTCTCCGAGCGGAAAGCGATGTGGTTGAAGCTGACTGTGCCGCAGCCATCGACCTTGTACAGCCCAGTGGTCGTGTCGGTATTGCTGGTTTCCGTGTAGATGTGGTTGAAGTTTGCGACAGAGGTATGCGCCTGATTGTCCGTGCACAGGATCGCGGGCAGGCCCGGGCCCGGGTGCACGATGGTCATGTACGCAAAGTCAAAGGAGACCACACCGGCTCCGGCGGTTGAGTCCGTGAGGAGCGTGAGCGGTGTGCCGGAGTAGTTGCCGCTGATCGAGCTATGCGTCCAGGTGGAGCTGCAGCAACCGCCGTGCACGACGGCCGGCTGCGGGTCGAGATCATCAAACACGTCCGTCTCGGTCCAAAGGGAGCCATCGAACGACGGACTGGTGATGTACGCACCGACGCCGCTGGTGGTGGCATGGCCTGCACCGCTGTGGTTGTAGATGTTGAGTCCCTTGACGTAGTAATAGCTGCTTTGCTGATTGCCGCCGGAAGGCGCGGTTGAGTACACATACGCCAGGCTCGAACTTGTGCCAGGACGGATGCGGAATGCTCCGTCGAGGCCACTGGATGGGCAACTGGAGATGATGCTGGCACCGCCGTAGTGCTTGATCACACTCGACGTTCCGTCCGTTCCCCACCCACTCACCGGAGCAAGGGATAATGAGCGTGACAGGTGCGCCCGCGCTGTTACCGACGTTGATCTGTGCGCTGGAAGCAAGCGATCCGGTTTCAGCGCTGGCATTACGAATTCCGGTGGTGTTGCCATTGGTCAGCGCCAGCGCATCCGAAATGCAGGCGTTGACCCGGACATCCACTGTCGCACCGGCGTACTGTTTGGAGTAGCCCACTCCATTACCTGGGGAAAACAACCCTGCGGCACTCCTGTGGTGTTGACTCCGTTGATCGCCTGATAAGCGCCGGGACAGTTGCCACCCCAGGATGACGTTCGACAGGCTGGCCACGTGCAGCCAGTGGGCCGTGTCCGTGAGTGGGTTGCCGGTGTTGCCAGAGACCAGCGACCTATACAGATTGCCGAACGCGCTGTCGCTGACCTCATCGCCGGCGCCATAGGTTGCATTCGCGCTATAGACGCCGGGGTAGATGCCGACACCGCCCAGGTTTACGCGGGCCGCAGCGGGGCTTGGCAAATCGCTCAGGTTGTTTGCGACGGCCGGCGCTCCCACATCGGCTGGACCGAGCGATACGGGTCCAGTATGACCGTTCACGGACTGCACTGGAATGGGGATCGATACTGCGCCTGTGGCACCATTCACCGATTGCACCGGCGACGCGGCGGCAGCGACGGCACCGACGGATTGGCCGTTGATCTTGCTGACGACGCAGTTCGGGTACGTCCCGGTTAGGTCGCCCGAGCAGGATCCGGATGTCGGGCCCGTCCCAGCCTGTGCGCCGCCGATCACTGTCGTTCCGCCAGACGCATTCGATGTCTGTGCCGCCAACGGAAGTGCCAAGAGCAGGACCAAGCCTGCCAGCGCCCTCACTGCGGCCCCCTGGCGTACATGACCGCAATTTTCGTGGTGGAATCGCCTTGCGTGTACGCGCTCACCGATACCCTGACATACGGCACGGGCTTGCTCACGATATGGGTTAGGTTGCTGCTGGTGCAGCTCAGCGATCCCGAGAGGCTGAACCAGTTCACCCCATCCAGACTGCCGTCCAGCGGCAAGGTGCAAGCGGTCGGCGGCGTTCCCATCACAAC
>CAXTRU010000002.1:17522-33612 GCA_964246665.1 uncultured Acidobacteriaceae bacterium | reverse complement strand
CCAAGGTACTCATGGACACGAACTCGGCGTTTACGCGGTCGTTGCTGGCAAAGGCGGAAGCCAAACACGTCGCCGACATGGCCGGCGTCAGCCCGCACGGGCACCTCGCCAAGCTGACCGTGCCCGTATACCTGTTGCACGGCGAAGGGGACAACATCATTCCGGCCGCAGAGACTTTGTGGATGGAAAGTGAGCTGCCGACGACGACGTTGAAGGCCGCGTTGATCAGCCCTGTGCTGAGCCACCTGGACCTGGACGGCGCTGGGCCGGGTGTGACGGACAATCTGCGGCTGTTACACTTTTTCGCCCAGATTCTGCAGGCTGCCGAGGCGAAGTCGGATCACTGACGAAAGCTACTCGCGAGCCTCGCCTCGAAACCTTGTGCCCGTGCCAGCCGGACCGCTTTCTTGTCGAAGGACACAAAGGTTTCCGCGCCGGCCTGCCCGCCTTCAAAGGCGATAACGCCATCCGCGAAATCGCCCCCTGCGGCTAGCATCAGCAGACCAGCCTCGATTGCCGGCACGTTTGTGGAGAGATTTGGGGCCTCGAGGATGAGTTCGATGGCCTGCGCGATTTGCTGGGCGGAGAAGGAATAGAGCCGGCCCAGCACCCACGCGAACTCGCACATGGTGATCGAAGGAACAATGACGCGGGTAGCTGCTTCAAGAATCTGGTCGGCGATGCTCGCTTGTGCCGGATCATCCCTCACTGCAGATCGAAGAAGGATGTTTGTGTCGACGGAGATGATCACCGCTCGCCTGCCCATGCGCGCTCGGTAGTTTCTTTGATCTCCTCGATGGTCGCTACCTTTTTGGTCTTCCCTGCCAGGCAGCCGAAGAACTTGTCCCATCCCCCTTTGCCTTTGGGGGCGTGCAACGAGGCCCTGCCGCCAGGCAGAAGGTCGACCTGAACCTTGTCCCCGGGCTCGACGCCAAGATGCTTGAGAAACTCCTTACGGAGCGTGATCTGCCCTTTGGCCGTAACCTTCAACGTTGCCTTCATGTTGCACTCCGTAAGGTAGAATAGCCTTACCACAGGTCTGAGAACAAGCCACTATGCCCGACCTCATCCCCCTCGCCGAAATCCAGGCCGCCCGCGAGCGCATCCGCGGCACGGCGGTCTACACGCCCTTGGTGAAGCTTGATCCTGCGCGCGTGCATGAAGCCGGCTACCGCCTGGGCCCGCATACCCCGGAGATCTACCTGAAGAACGAGGCGGCCCAGCCTACCGGCTCCTTCAAGCTGCGCGGCGCGTATAACAAGGTCGCTGCCCTGCGCGAGCGTGATCCCGAAGCGTTTCGGCGCGGGGTGATCACGTTCAGCTCCGGCAACCATGCGCAGGGAGTGGCGTATGCCGCCCGCGCGCTGGGCACCAGGGCTGTCATCGTGATGCCGGACAACGCCCCCGCGGTGAAACGTCAGGCCACCGAGGCCCTTGGCGCCGAGATCGTCACCGTGGGCCCCGCAAGCACGGAGCGCAAGGGGAAAGCCGAAGAACTCGTTGCGGAACACGGCTATGCCATGATCCCGCCCTATGATGACCCGGACATCATCGCCGGCCAGGCGACATGCGGGCTGGAGCTCTCCGAACAGATCGCCGAGCTCGATCAGCAGCATCCCCACAGCACGCTGGTGCTGTCGCCGGTCTCCGGTGGAGGCCTGCTTTCTGGCACCGCCACCGGGCTGAAGCTTGCGTGCGAAGCCGCCGGACGCACGTCTCCGTCCGTCTGGGGCTGCGAGCCTGAGCTTGCCGGCGACGCGTATGAGAGTTTCCAGGCCAAGACACTGGTGGAGTGGCCCGCCGCCAAGACAACGCGCACCCTCGCCGACGGCCTGCGCACGCAATCCCTCGGCGTCCGCAACTTCGAGCACATCCTGAAATTCGTCGACGGCATCGTGACGCTCACTGAAGCGGAGATCCGCATCGCCACACAGCTGATCCTGAGCACCACCGACATCGTCGCGGAGCCTTCCGGTGCAGTCACTCTCGCTGCCGCGCTCTTTCGTGGTGACGAGTTGCCCAAAGCCGAGCGTGTCATCGTCATCGTTTCAGGCGGCAACATCGACCCGGCACTTCGCGCCGAACTCGCAGCCGAGGCCGTCGCCGAAGCCGCCGCGCTCAACGTCTAACAACAAGCTATGCACCATTCCCTTCGCTCCGTGGCCACTGCCGCGGCTATCTCCGCGTCTTTGCTCGGCCCCGTCTTGCTTCATGCGCAGAAGCGCAATCCGGAGCGCCCGGTTGTGGACGCGGCCAACCGCGCCACCGTGCTCCACACCGCTAACGTGTATGCGGTGGCCGACCCTGCCGATCCACCGATCGCAACCGTGGTGCCCGGTCGCGAGATCGTGATCAACCAACGCAACGGCGCATGGATCAACGTCTTCGCAAACACCGATGAAAAGGAAGAAGACCCCGACACCAAGCCCGAGTTCACTGACCCAAACAGCCACCCGAACCCTGCCTCAGGATGGATTCGCGACAAAGGTGTGGTCAGCCCCAAGACACCGCAGGGCGATGCGCTCCTCTATGGCGCCGCAGCCGACCTCGAGGCCAAGGCCGCGGAGCCGCATGCGCCCAAAGGCGCAGCCGAGTCCGCCGAACTGTTGTACCGCCGCGTGTGGGAGTACTTCCCTGCGTCGACGCTGGCGCCCGAGGCCGCGTTTCGTTCTGCAGACATCCGCTGGCAGATGGATAAAGCCGATATCAGCACGCTGCCGAGCGCGCATGAGCAGGACGCCGCCCTTCGGCCGCAGCTGTATGAGGGCGAACTGAAGCGCGTCCTCAAGACCTACCCCAACACGCCGGATGCCGCCAAGGCTGCCTTCGATCTGCTCGACAACAAGGTTTGCGGCGACTGGCAAGGCCTGCCGAAGTGCCCCGAGATGGAGACCAATCTTTACCTCAAGTACGCGGACCGGTACCCCAAAGGACCCAAGTCTGCGGAGGCACTATACGACGCGGCATTCCGGCAGGGATCGCTGGTGACCATGTACACGGTGGATGAGAACAAACGCCGTGCCGACCAGGCCGCCGCAAACTGCCAGTCCATCGCGGACCGCATGCAGAAGGACTATCCCACCAGCGACTACACGCAGCGTGCCGCGTCGATCGCATTTCGTGTGAACCAGGGCATCAGCATCTATGGCACCGATCGCGACTAAGTTCCTGCGCCAAAGCTAGATCCAGTTGGTCTAGCCTGCTTTTTCATCATGCGATTCAGTAAGCGCAGCACAGCGCTTGAGTTTTCGCGATGCGGGTAGTGACTCTTACTCGATGCGAACATACGCAGTAATTCCTTGGCGCAATAGCTGAACAAGGTGGCACGCTGCGCTTGGGGCTAAATCCCAAGCACCGCGGCTGCGTGACCGCCGCGTAAAGCGTTTGACTCTTCCTCATTCAGCTCAAGAGAACTGAGAAACTCGACACCGCGTGTGTTCGGGCTGAAGGGGTAATCCACGGAGTACATCAGCCGATCGAAGCCCAACACGGCGCGTGCACACTCAAACGGCGGACGTGTAAAGTAGCCGCTTGTTGTGACCCAGAACTGCTGCTTCAACGTGTCGGCAACGGAGCGTTGCAGCTTTGCCGGTCCAGACAAGATGCCGCTCGACCGCGCCAACGCGTACGGCACGCCTTCGCCCATGTGCCCCACCAGGACGCGCAGGCGCGGTAGGCGATCCATCACGCCGGAGACGATCAGCCGCAGCATGTGTAATCCGTTTTCTATGTGCCATCCCCAACCGGCAATGGAGAGCAGATGCCCGACCTCATCAGGCAGACCGCGATAATACACATCGCTGACCTGCTGCGGTGGCGGCGCAGGGTGCACATAGAGGGGCACGTCCAGTTCGGCGATGAGTTCAAGCACCGGGAAGAACTCTGGTGCATCCAGAAACTTGCCATCGGTGGTGCCATCAAGCATCACGCCGACGAAGCCCAACTCACGAACACAACGCTCGATCTCACGCATCGCTTGCTGTGGCTCCTTGAGGCCCGGCGTGGCAAACGCTTCGAAGCGCCCCGGGTTGGCCTGCACGGCAGCAGCCACTTCGTCGTGCACGCCCCGCAGCACGGCTGTTTGGTCTGCAGGGACGAGTTTGTTCACACCCAGCGCGGCCAACGACAAGACCTGTACATCGATGTTGGCTTCGTCCATGGCGGCGAGCCGGCCCGCACCGAGATCGAGCAGTTTATTGCGCATCGTCTGCAGGCTTTGCGGGGTGTCTGCGCCGTAGGCATCGGTAGCCTTGATGAAGTCCTGCGTAACGAAGTGCTCTTCCAGGGTGATGGTGCGCATGCTCTATATCTCCTCAGTTCACCTTGGATGCATGCCGCACAGCATCTTCTCTCACCCGCTACTCTGCAAATAGATACGATGGGGCCTATGGATGATCTCGCTCCATCCGGTCTTGACCAGCGGCCTGTGCTGCGGTTGCTGCAACCCTTCGCGCGTTTCGCGCAGCTTGAAACGTCGAGCAGCGTTGTGCTGCTTGCGGCGACCTTGGCAGCGCTGGTCTTTGCGAACACCGGCCTGAGCGGCGTGTACGGTCGCGTTCTGGACCTGCACCTCGGCATGAATGCGGGGCACGCTGCGTTTTCATGGCCGGTGTCGGTATGGATTAACGACGTGCTGATGGCCGTATTTTTCTTGGTTGTTGGCCTGGAGGTAAAGCGCGAGCTTCTGGTGGGTGAGCTGGCCTCGTTCCGGCGCGCGATCCTGCCCGTGGTCGCTGCGGCCGGCGGCATGATTGTGCCCGCGCTGATTTACCTCGCGCTCAACCACGGCACAACAGCGGTACGCGGATGGGGCGTTCCGATTGCCACGGACATCGCATTTTCGCTCGCTATTCTGACGGCCCTTGGGCGTCGCATTCCCTTTGCGCTGCGCATCTTTCTTGCATCGCTCGCCATTGCCGACGACATCGGCGGTGTGCTCGTCATCGCCGTGGCCTACACGCAACAGCTGCACCTGGGCTGGCTTCTGGCCAGCGCCGCCCTGTTGGGCGTGGGGCTGCTCTTCAACAAGCTCGGTGTGGTTCGGCTTCCGGTGTACCTGGGCGTCGGCGCTTTGCTATGGTTCACGCTGCACGCAGCGGGCATTCATCCAACGCTCTCTGGCATCGCGTTAGCGCTGGTTTTGCCGTCAAGAACGTTTCTTCCGCCGGAGCACTTTGTAGAGCGAGGTCACCAGCGGTTGGAGAAGTTCAAAGCGGCGCATGCATCCGGCCTGCAACACACCGAGGGCATCGAGCACCTGAGCCGACTGAGCCTTGGCTTGCACCTTGTGGAGTCACCGCTGGACCGGCTGCAACGGCAGCTTCATCCATGGGTCAGCTACGGCATCATGCCTCTGTTTGCGCTGGCCAACGCCGGCATTTCGCTTCGTGGGTTTCACGCCTCATCCATATTCCAGCCTGCATTCGCGGGCGTTGCGTTGGGGCTGCTGTTGGGTAAACCGATCGGCATCACGCTGTTTTCCTTGCTGGCCGTGCAGTTCCGTGTGGCGCAACTGCCGCGCGGCGTCACGTGGCGTCACCTGCATGGCGCAAGTTGGGTCGCAGGCATCGGCTTCACGGTGGCCATCTTTATCGCGGGACTGGCCTTCGGCAACGGCGCGAGCTACACGCAAACGCGCATTGCCATTTTGCTTGCATCGAGTCTTGCGGCGCTGCTTGGATCGATGTTGTTGCGCTTTACCTGCGGCATGCCCAAGGAGCACATTTCAACGCACCCCGCGGTAGAACCGGCGCAGATGCATACGGCCTAGCGGTTACTGTGGCTGGGCAAGTGACCAGCGGACAGACCACGGCCCTAGCTCGTCGCCTTCACCCGCCTGTGCTTCCGACCAAAGCACTTCGCCCTGTACAGGGTCAAAGCCCTGACGCGGCTTGTGCCACAGGTTCGCGTCAAGCCGAAGCAGCGCGTTATCGGCCAGCGTCCACTTAATCGCCAAACTGCCCGGGCCAAGCACGCGGTAGTGCCCGCAACGCTCGCAGATGCCCTCAAGCAGTGGAGAAATCCGTTCGCGCCGAACGGTGAGTAGCCGGGTGTACAGATCCATCCACGCCGCGTGATCCGGCTTCTCCAACTCATCCCACTTCAGCTGCGCGGAGCGGAACGTCGACTCTGCCTGGCAGTTTGGCGCCTTGTCTAAATCTTCTTTCGACACACCAGGCAGCTTGGAAATCTGCTCGCACCGGCCTTTCTGCACGGCCACGCTGAGGTCGCCGTGGAAGTCACAGAAGTACGGAAACGGTGTGGACGCACCCCACTCCTCCCCCATGAACAACATCGGCGTTTGCGGCAGCAGCAGTGACACCGCAACCAGCGCCCGCACGGCTTCGGTAGGCAACAGCGACGTCACGCGCTCGCCTAAGATGCGGTTGCCCACAAGGTCATGGCTTTGCAGGAACGCGACAAAGGCATTGGGCGGCACGTGACACCCGGCTTCGTACTCCGCCTTGTTTTCCTGCGCGGCGATCACAAAACCTTCGCTCAGCGCTTTGCCCAGGCGGTCGGTTTCGCCTTGATCATCCGCCTCGCGATCATCCATGGTGCCCATGAAACCCGCACCCAACAAATGATCGATGTCGTGGTTCCACTGCGCGGTGTAGGTGTCGACTTTACCTGCTTCGGTGCGCGTGAGCATGCGCGCGATGTTGTTTTCGTTCTCAAGAATCAGGTGCACATGACGGTCGCCGGCAAAGGCCTTCACGCGCGCCGCAAGTTCATCGAGAATATGGTGGTCGCTGTTGTCGATCATGGCGTGCGTCGCATCGAGGCGCAAAGCGTCCATGTCGAACTCATCAATCCAGTACAACGCATTTTCAATAATCAGTTCGCGGACTTCCCTGCTGCACTCACCGTCGAAGTTCAGTGCCGGTCCCCACGCCGTCTTGTGCTTCTTGGAGAGGATCTGCGGAAAGTACCGCGGCAGATAGTTTCCTTCAGGACCGAAGTGGTTGTAGACCACATCAAGGATGACCATGAGGCCGCGCCCGTGCGCCGCTTCCACAAACGCTTTGAGCTCTTCCGGCCGGCCGTAAGCAGAGTCGGGCGCATAGAACAGCACCGCGTCATAGCCCCAATTGCGCGTGCCGGCAAAGTCGCTCAGCGTCATCAACTCAATCGCCGTAACGCCGAGTTGGACAAGGTGATCCAGCTTGGCCGCGGCAGCCGGCAGCGTGCCTTCGGGGGTGAAGGTGCCGATGTGCAGTTCGTACAGGACAGCCTCCGCCCACGGCCGGCCCTTCCAATCCTTTTCCGACCAGGCATACGAGGCTGGGTCGATGACCTCGCTGGGCCCATCCACATCTTCAGGTTGAAAGCGGGATGCCGGATCGGGAACGGACGTCCCGTCCGACAAGAGGAAACGATACCGTGTACCGGCAGCAGCGCCGGGCACGTGCAATGTGTGCCACCCATGCCCATCCGCATCCATGGGTAGGACGTCACACCCGGCGATTGCAAGGTGAGCGCATCGAACGGCAGGCGCAAAGAACCGAAACGTGACACCGTCTGTCTGAACCTCTGCACCGAAGGGCAGGATATGATGTCGTACAACGCCTGCCGTCGTGCCGTTCACTAAGCGTCCTTGAGAGTCCAGCGTGCCGTCCACGGCCCGCAACTCGAGCCTTGAAGCTCAGGTCCCTCATGCCATAAGACGCGGCCTTCGCTCTGCGGGAAGCCCTCCTTGGCGCGGTCGCACAAATTGGCGTATAGCCGAAGCTCCCGTCCGTCGCGAATTTGCCAACGAACAAGCACCGCTCCTGGGCCAAGGATGTCGAACGAACCGGCGTTGCCCTCAATCAGATCCAGCAATCCAACAATCTCGCGTTGCCGAATCGTGATGAGATCGCGATGACGGGTCAGGCACTCCGCTTGTTCGGGCTGCGACATCTCTTCCCACTTCAGCTTGCCGGAAAGAAACGTGGACTCTGCGAGCGGATCAGGAATCTGATCGCGCTTCTCTGGATCCTTGAACTCGGGGAAGCTCTTGAATTCATCGCGGCGGCCTTCGCGCACCTTGTCGGCCAGTTCGCCATGGAAGTCGCAGAAGTACGGGAACGGCGTCGATGCGCGCCATTCTTCGCCCATAAAGATCATCGGAATCTGCGGCAACAGCAGGTACATCGCGACCAACGCCTTTACGGCTGCCGGATCGCTGATGTCGTTGATGCGCTCGCCAAACGCACGATTGCCGATCTGGTCATGGTTTTGGATGAACGAGATAAAGGCCTTGGGCGGTAGGTGCGCACAGGGCTCACCGCGGCGCTTGCCGGTGCACACGGACGCCTGCCCCTGGTAGGCAAAGCCTTCCGCCAGCGCGCGGCCCAGCAGACCGGTGTCGCCCTCATAGTCCGCGTAGTAGCCGGCATCTTCGTGGGTTGCGGCGGTATGCAGCACATGGTGCATGTCGTCGTTCCACTGCGCGGTGAAGTGCTCCGGGTTGTTTTTGCAGTCGCGGGTCAGGCGGAAGGCTTCGTTCTTTTCGTTCTCGAGAACAAGGTGAATGGCATAAGGCGTGTTCAGCGCCTGTACACGCTCAGCCAATTCGGTGAGCAGGTGCTTGGGGCTTTCATCAATGATGGCGTGCACCGCATCCAGGCGCAGGCCGTCAAGGTGAAACTCCTCAATCCAATACAGTGCATTGTGGATGGCCAACTCGCGCACGACCTGGCTTTGTTCGCCGTCGTAGTTCACCGCCGCGCCCCAGCTTGTTTTGTGGCGCTCGGTCAGCAGATTGGGGAAGTAGGAAGGAAGGTAGTTGCCTTCCGGGCCGAAGTGGTTATAGACCACATCCAGCATGACGGCGATGCCGCGCGCGTGCGCTGCTTCCACCAGGGCCTTCAGGTCTTCGGGGCACCCGTAGGAAGAGTCCGGGGCGTACCAAAGTACGCCGTCATAGCCCCAGCCGCGATTGCCGGAAAAGTCACCCACCGGCATGATCTCAATCACGGTGACCCCCAAATACTTCAGGTGATCGAGCTTGCCCATTGCCGCCCGAAACGTACCCTCCGGCGTGAACGTGCCGATGTGCAGCTCATAGATGACGGCCTCGCTCCACCGGCGGCCCATCCACGCGCTGTCCTTCCACGTGTAGCTGCCCGGGGCAATCACCTCGCTGGGCCCGCTGACGTCCTGGGGCTGGAAGCGGGACACGGGATCGGGCACCTTCGTTCCGTCAGGCAGAATGTAGCGGTACAGGGTACCTGCGCCGGCCTCCTCGCAGATGCACTCATGCCAGCCATCGCCGTTGGCCGTCATGGCAAACGGCTCGCGCTCGGCGAGCGCCAGCATCATTTGGTCCGCGGCCGGCGCAAAGATGCGGAAGCGGGTACCGCCCTCCGGCAACACCTCCGCTCCGAACGGCATGCGATGGATGCGGGCAAGGGCGTCGGACTCGCTAGGGCTCTCTTGTGGGGAAAAGGTGCTTTCCTCGGAAGGCTGCAACACTGCTGTAGACATTACGCAACTCCTGGATGCCCTCTGTGCAGAGGCCTCTCATGAATCTGGGTTCGCGTTCGTGGGCGTGCTTTGAGACGATGCGATCTTCTCGTGTATGGTTTGCGGGCGACGACTCGATCTTCGTCTGGTTGTGAGTTGGATGCAGCGGAGCGGAGCCGGGCTGCGCTTTCCCCGCCCGGCGGCTTGCATGGGCAGCAAAGGAATCGATTCTTTCCGTTGCTCCCCGCACAGGTTCCTGCATCCTAGGCGTGTGGCGCGGGAAGAACTCCCCGCCCGAGGAGAGATGGCATGGCCACCAATCAAGACCTTCCCGTAACCGACAGCGCTGCCGTTCTTCATGAGCTGGTCGGCGATGACGCCACCGCAAGCTTTGAGAGCGACCCCAAGTTTCGTGATAGCAACCCGACCGGAGGCGGCTCCAGCGAAAATCTCCAGACTCGCAGCGATCGCCAGGACATCCAAGCGCAACCCGACCTCAATCTCCGCGCCGCCGCTGATGACGACGACGACGAAGATGAAGACGAGGACGACGAAGACCTCGACGATGAGGACGAAGACGACGAACTCGACGACGACGACGAGGAGGAGGACGACCTCGACGACGACGAAGATGAGGATGACGAGGAAGAGTACGAAGACGACGACGACGAAGATGAGGACGATGAGGACGAGGATGAAGAGTAGTGCTGCAGCAGACGGTGCCCCGGTGCCGTCTGCGCTCCTCGCCGCCGCCGCGCCCGCCCCTGTGCCGGCCGAGCCCGAGGACCAGGACAGCGGTGACATCCCTGAGGGCGTAGACGAAGACGCCTTGGATCAGGACGACCTGGATACAGACCAGGTCACCAGCCCGGACTAACGTTGGTTTCCCGAGCCCAAAGCAGCACCCATCGCGCATCGCGCATCACAGAGTCACTGTGAGCCTCGACCAAACCAAAGACACATCCGCGCTGCTGAAGGGTCTCCTCGCCGGAGCTATCGGCGGCCTTGTCGCCACTGCCGCAAAGACCATGGCCGAGAAGGTCTATCCACCCCGCGTTCATGGCGAGCCCGAGCCGCCGGCCGTCACCGCCGAAAAGCTCGCCGATCATCCGCTGGATGACACAACCAAGGCGATCGCCAGCGAGAGCATCCATTGGGTGTTCGGCGCGGCCGCGGGCGCGTTCTATGGCGTACTCGCTGAGCTGTATCCCGCCGTTACGGCAAAGAGCGGGGCGACCTTCGGCCTAACCTTGATGAGTCTCACGCATGAGGGTGCCCTGCCCGCGCTCGGCCTAAGTGAACCGCACGAAGACCAAACGCTGCGTGAACGGACCAGCGAGGGCGCCACCCACATCCTGTACGGCGTTGTCACGGAAAAGGTTCGCGGCCTCGTTCGCGGCATGCTCGACTGCACCGGAACGTACGATTAGCGGCGCTTCGGCGATGCGTTTCTATGTTGCCAACTGAGCGCCGCTAAACCTTTGCAGCGGCGCATATAGGCTTGGCTGGTGTTACCACCGCGTTTCGGGTAACCTGCATCCCTCAAGCTACACTCATGCGGTACGCCGACGGACAGCGCCAAGGAATGCACATTTCAGGACCCCGAGATCGATCTGCTAAACACGTTGTGATTGTCGGAGCCGGCCCTGGTGGCTTGGCTTCCGCCATGCTTCTCGCGCGCTCCGGCGTGCGTGTCACCGTTGTAGAAAAACATAACCGCGTCGGTGGTCGAACGGCCACGCTCGCGCAGGATGGCTACAAGTTCGACATTGGACCGACGTTCTTTTTGTACCCTCGCGTGCTGAAAGAAATCTTCTCCGATGCGGGCTACGATCTGGACCGCGAGGTTCCGATGCGGCGACTGGATCCGCAGTACCGCCTGGTCTTCGGATCCGGCGGTCAGATCGATGCGACCCCGGACATCCAGCGGATGGAAGCCGAGATCTCCCGCATCTCTCCCCATGACGCCGAAGCCTTTCGTGGCTTTCTGGAACACAACCGCACCAAGCTTGCGAAGTTTCTGCCCTTCCTTGAGTCACCGTTCGAGAGCTGGAAGGATTTGCTGAAACCGGACATGCTGAAGCTGTTGCCGCTGTTGAAGCCGTGGCTCTCCCTGGACGGCGACCTGCGGACGCACTTCAAGGACGAACGCATCCGGCTCGGTTTCAGCTTTCAATCCAAGTACCTGGGCATGAGCCCGTTCCGCTGCCCTTCGCTGTTCTCAATCCTTTCGTTCCTTGAGTACGAGCACGGCGTCTTTCATCCCATCGGCGGTTGCGGCGCGGTGACGGCGGCCATGGCGCGCATTGCGGAGGACATGGGCGTTGAGGTTCTGCTCAATGAGCCCGTGGAGCAGATGCTGGTGGAAGATGGCGAAGCCCGCGGTGTGCGCACGTCACGCCGGACACTGCATGCTGACTCGGTCGTCGTGAACGCTGACTTTGCGGATGCAATGCGCAAGCTGCTGCCCGAGCAGCACCGCAAGCGGTGGACCGACAAGCGCATCGAGACCAAGAAGTACTCGTGCTCCACCTTCATGATGTACCTGGGCGTGGAAGGCCGCTTCGACAACGTCGCCCACCACACCATCTACCTGGCCAAGAACTACCAGCAAAACCTGCGCGATATCGAGGGTCTGCATCGGTTGTCGGATGACCCTAGCTTCTACGTGCAAAACGCCAGCGTGACGGACCCAACGCTCGCGCCCAAGGGTCACTCGACCTTGTATGTGTTGTTGCCGGTGACGCACGAGGTCGACACGATTGATTGGAGCCGGGAGCAGGATCGTTTTCGCGCCCTTGCGCTTAAGCAGATTGAGAAGATCGGCATTACGGACATTGAGTCGCGCATCCGCACCGAACGCGTCTTCACGCCGGCCTGTTGGCGCGAAGAGTTCGACCTGCACAAGGGCGCAACGTTTTCGATGGCGCACTCGCTCACGCAGATGTTGCACCTGCGTCCCCACAATCGCTTTGAGGATGTTCGCGGCATGTACCTGGTCGGCGGCGGCACGCACCCTGGGTCCGGTCTCCCGGTGATCTTTCAATCGGCGCGCATCTCCTCGCGTCTGCTGCTGGAAGATCTCGGCATCGAGCCCAAGTGGCAGGCGGCGCACGACAACACCTTCCGCGAAGACCTGATGCAGATTGCGTCATGAGCCCCGTGCTCCAATCCGCGGCGGAGAGCGATGTCCTCACGGGCACGTCCGCACAGCCCGGCCTCGCCTCCAGCTGTGAGGCGGCGCTGTGCACGGTCGCGGGTACCTCCGCGGCGGAGCCGGTGCTCGCCGAAGCGCAACGCCGTTGGGCGGCACGGCCCATCACGGAGCGGCTCGTGCCCATCCGGCAAGCTCGCCACTGGATCGCAGCGCACCCTGAAGCGTTCGCGAAGGCCATCTCGCGAGATCTCGCGCGCAGCGAAGCGGACACCCTCGTCGCAGAGCTGCTCCCGCTACTGGAAGCCATGCGCTTTCTGGAGCGCAACGCCCACAAGGTACTCGCACCGCGCAAGCTCGGCAGCACTGGACGGCCCTTGTGGCTCACCGGCGTGCAGGCCGAGATGCACCACGACCCACTCGGCCATGTACTCGTCATCGGCCCCGCAAACTTCCCGCTCTTCCTGCCCGGCGCACAGGTGCTGCAGGCGTTAGTCGCCGGCAACGCCGTCACCTGGAAGCCCGGCACCGGTGGCCGCAACGTCGCCGTGCTGCTGACCCACGTACTGCGCGAAGCAGGCCTCCCACGCGGCATCCTCCACGTCACCGAGGAGTCCGTGGAGGCCGCGCAAAATGCACTGGCACAGAAGCCCGACAAGGTCGTTTTCACCGGCTCCTTCGACACTGGGCGCAGCATCCTGCGCCAGCTTGCCGACACCGCCACGCCGGCCACAATGGAGCTTTCCGGCGCGGATGCCGTTGCCGTTCTTCCCTCCGCCGACCTCCACCTCGTTGCCCAAGCGGTGGCGTTCGGCCTACGGTTAAACGGCGGTGAAGTGTGTATGTCGCCGCGCCGTCTCATCGCGACCCGCGAGACCCTGCAGCAAATGCGTCCTCTGCTGCATGAAGAACTCGCCAAAGTCTCAGGTGTCGCCCTCAAGCCGCGCACGGCGGAGTTGCTGCACGACGCCGTACGCGACGCCCTGCAAGAAGGCGCAGCGCTCAATGGTGAGTTCCGCCCCGAAGCCCAGAAGCCCCTCACCATTGACCGTGCCACGGCACACATGGCCATCGCCCGCACCGACCTCTTCGCGCCGGTGATCTCGCTCATCGAAGCGCCCTCCGTGCTGCACATCGCCGACCTCGTCAACGACAGCCCCTACGCCCTCACCGCAGCCATCTTCGGTGACGCAACCGAAGCCAAGGCCCTCGCCGCACAGCTACGCACCGGCACCGTGCTGATCAACGACCTCATCGCGCCCACCGCAGATCCACGCGTCCCCTTCGGCGGCCGCGGCCACAGTGGCTTCGGCACCACGCGCGGCGCTGAAGGCCTGCTGGAGATGACCGCCACCAAGACCGTTCTGCTGCGCCACAAAGGCAGCAGCCGTCATTACGCCCCGCTCAGCAACAAAGACACACCGCTCTTCGCCGGCCTGATCGGCGCGTTGCACGGCGGTTCGCTCGCCGGGCGCTGGAAGGCCTGCAAACAGCTGATCGCCGCCGCCCGCCAGATAAAGCAGCCCAAGACAAGCCACTAACCACTAGCCACTAGCCACCAAAGGAAACACCGATGCGCGTAGGAATCATTGGCTCCGGCCTCGCGGGACTCTCCGCCGCCTGCACCCTGGCCGCCCGCGGACACAAAGTGACCGTGTTCGAAAAGAATGACTGGATCGGCGGTAAAGCCGCGCAGCTCAACGAGCAGGGCTTCCGCTTCGACATGGGGCCCACGATCCTGATTCAGCCCTCCGTGCTGCGCAAGATCTTCGCCGAAGCCGGCCGCAATCTCGACGACTACGTCACCATGGTGCGGCTGGACCCGCAGTGGCGCTGCTTCTTCGACAGCGGCGCAACCATCGATCTGCTCGACGACGAAGACAAAATGGCCGCCAGCCTGGAAGCGCGCTGGCCCAAGATGGGCACCGGCTACAAGCGCCTCATGGCCCTCTCGGAAAACCTGCATGAGATCTCCGACAAGTTCTTCTTCTGGAAGTCCGTCGGCGGCATGAAGGACACCTTCGAAGTGAAAGGCGCGTTCGACATCAAAGTCCTCCGTGACGTCATGCGCATGCGCCTCGGCAAGTCCGTCGCCGGCACTATCCGCGACTTCATCCCCGAGCCGGAAACTGCGCAGATGCTCGACCACATGGTGCAGTACGTTGGGTCCTCGCCGGACAGCTCACCCGCGATCCTCACCGCCATCGGCCATATGCAGATGCAGGAAGGCATCTGGTACCCCATGGGCGGCACGCGCGCGGTGCCTGAAGCGCTCGGCAAGCTCGCCGAAGAACTCGGCGTGCAGTTCCACACCAACACTGATGTGAAGCGCATCACAACCGCCGGTAGCAACGGTCACAGCCACGCCACGGGCATCGAGACCACCACCGGCGAGCGGTACCAATTCGACGCCGTAGTCAGCAACGAAGACGCCGTGCGCACCCATCGCGAACTGCTGCCCGGCACCCACGCCCAGCGCCACTTCGACAACGCCCGGGGCTATGAGCCCGCCTGCTCCGGCGTCGTGCTCTACCTCGGCCTGAACAAGCGCTACGACCACCTCGCGCATCACGACTTCGTCTTCTCGCACGACCCGCACGAGGAGTTCCACGCCATCTACGACCAGGGCATCCCGGCCCCGGACCCCACCTGCTACCTCGCCGCAACCGCGCGCACTGACCCCTCGAGCGCACCCGAAGGCGGCGAAGCGCTCTACGTGCTCGTCCACACGCCCTACCTGCGCCCCGGCCAGGATTGGAAGCAGATGTTCCCCGGCTATCGTCAGGTCATCCTGGACAAGCTGAAGCGCACAGGCGGCATGCCCGACCTCGAAGACCGCATCATCTTTGAGCACCACCTCACACCGCAGGACATCCACGACCGCTACCGCGTGCTCAACGGAGCCATCTACGGCATCAGCTCCCACGGCGTGTACCAGGGCGCCTTCAAGCCTGCCAATCGCAGCCGCGAGCTCCCTGGACTGTACCTGGCCGGTGGCGCCGCGCATCCAGGTCCCGGCATGCCAATGGTGATGATGTCCGGCTGGATCGCTGCGGATTCGCTCGATCAGGATGCCAAAGCGAACCGTCTCCGCGAACCTGCCATGGCCTGATGGTCGCCCGGCCCCATGCCTTAGCGACTCGCCCACACCAGCCCGGGCGCGAGCAGAAACACAAACAACAGAATAACCAGCAACGAAGCGACACCCCATCCCGTGCTCCAACGGAGAGGCGGTGTCGCTTCCACATTTGCAGCGTGCATGGGCCGCTGCAGCGCCAGCAAGCCAAACAGGCCGGAGCCGGCGCCAAACGAAGATGCCACGGCATAGCCCACGGCCAAACCACGGGGCATCGTGTGGTTCAGGGCCGCCATGCCGCATGCAAACACGCCAACAGCTGCGTACGGAACCCAAACAAAACGAAACAGCCGCTGCATCCCGTCGTTCAACCCGACCATGCGCTTCAGCTCAAACGCTGCAGCCAGCAT
>CAXTRU010000002.1:0-17512 GCA_964246665.1 uncultured Acidobacteriaceae bacterium | reverse complement strand
AGGAAGTACAGCCCGGAACCGAGGACAAAGAGTCCGCTGCGCCACGCTACCTGCGGAGAAAGACGGGCGATCATCTCGCCGGCATCCCCCAGGCCGCTGACGCCGCTGAACATCAGGTACCCAGAGCTGATCAGCAGACTAAGGGCCATGTACAGCCAGAAAAAGAACCGCAGCCTGGCAGCTCCCCGCAAGCGGATCTGGAGCACCAGCCAGGCCAGCAGGCCGCCAAGGAACTGCACGCCCGGACCAACGGCTTTCATCCCAGGCCCGAGCGCACGGGCAGACGTGCTACAGCGTTCCTGCCACACGGTCAGCATCGTGTTGTGCCCACCGGCGGCGATGCAATATGCGCCATGGCCGAACGCCTCATGCGTCATCATGGAGGCGGTATACGCGAGAACGCCGAGCGCGGCCAGCATGGCGACGCTGTCGCGTGAAACCGGCTGTTCGCTGGACATCACGTCCGTTCAATCAAGCTAGGGCTTCATCGCCGCGATGCGCGCCACCTCGACCGGAGGCTGTACCTTGGCAGCCTGCGCTACCAGCACGTCCACAAGCGCACGGCACTCGTTTGCTCCCGTGGCCAGCAGCTCACGAAAGGAAGGGACGCGTGACATACCCCACAGCATCCCCGCTATCACAAACGCGGGGGTGTGGCTTAACCGCACTTTGCCGGCCGGATACATCGGGTAGCCCATCCGCTGAATCATCACGAAGCTCTCTTGCAGCCCCCGCGCAAGCACCTGGGTCTCGCTCCACGAAGCTCCACCACCCCGGCGAACACCGCTCACCGACACACTCTCAAAGGCTACGCACATCGGCGCATGGCAACGGAGCCAAAGCAGCATCTTCGGCTCAAAGCGAGCCGGCAGGCCCGCACCGACAAAGACGTCCACCCATCGCTGGTCGCTGATCAGGCTGGTCTGACCGCCTGCGCCGATCTTTGCCTTCAGGTGTCCTTCTTTGTTGAGTTGAGCCTGCACAAACGGCATACCGAAGGCGCTGCGCTCCGCACCCAAGGCATCGCGTAAAGCCTCAGGATCAAAGACGTTGAACATGAACAACACGCCCTTCGCCGCGCTTTGCTTCAGCGCCGGCAGCACCGTGCCAACCTGATGCGCCAGCAGGGTCACGATCACCAGATCATAAGCAACGTCCTGGTCCAGCTTGTCGGCCACGTTCACCTCGGCACGCTCACCGACCGTGTTGACGATGGCCCCGTCACGTTGCAACTGCTCCAGTCGCAACGACCCAGGCCGGGCGATGACTGTGACCTCATGGTGCCCGGCGCGCGCCAACTGAAAGGCAAACGTGCTGCCGATGCTCCCGGTTCCGAGGACCGCAATCTTCAAGATCCGCGTAGGAGACGCCGTTGGCTGTGTGTGCATGGTGGTCCAAGTATCGGGCGCACCTCCCTTATCCGCAAGGCCCAAACGTGAGCCCGCTCCGATGGCGCGCGGATCGGCCGGGATCTTCGGCGCGCTCCGGCCTGGTGACCCGCGATACCGCTGCGGCGTAGCATTCAACTATGCCGCTGGAGCGCAACCTGCCGTCGATCTCGTCTCCGACGCTGCATTTTTTTCGCTACATCGTCCGCCGCTACTTTCGCCGCCACTTTCGGGCGGTGCTGGCACAGCATCCGGAACGTCTGCGCGATGGGAAAGGGCCGATGATTGTTTACGGCAACCACAGCTCCTGGTGGGACCCCATGCTCATCGTCCTTCTTGGCGAGCAACTGCTGCCGCAGCGAAGCCACTATGCGCCGATCGATGCTGAAGCTTTGAAGCGCTACCCCATCCTGCGCAAGCTCGGCATCTTTCCTGTGGAAATGGGCTCGGCGCGCGGTGCCGCGCAGTTTCTACGCACCTCGGAAGCAATCCTTCGCTCAGGTGGTGTGCTGTGGCTTACACCGCAAGGGCGCTTCGCCGACCCGCGCGAGTTTCCCCTCGCCTTCAAGCCAGGGTTAGCGGCGCTCGCCCTGCGGATGCCGGACGTGCCCCTTGTGCCCATGGCGGTGGAGTACACGTTCTGGGATGAGCGCCTGCCCGAAGCTCTGCTGCATGTCGGCCCTCCACTGCACGTGCCGCTGAACAGCACCACCGCGGAAGCGACGCAGGTGCTGGAGTCGGCCCTGACTGGGCGCATGTACAAGCTGCAGCAGGCAGCTATCCAGCGCGACCCGACCCTGTTCCAGCCGCTGCTCTCCGGCCGTCGCGGCACGGGGGGCATGTATGCCCTGATTCGCCGCGTTGGCGCACTGCTTCGGGGACGACGACTGGACCCGGATCACAGCCGGCGTTCGAAGACATGAACAACGCTTATCCTGGGGCGGCGTGCAGCGTGGGACAATACACGCGATGCTGTTCAGCGTGCTTCTCGGAGTTGCCACCCTTTGCGCAGTCTTTCCGGCGCTGTTGTTCTGCATCAATCTCCGCAGGTTTAAGCCGCCTGCGCCTGCGAGGCCGCAGGATGAGTACGCGGTTTCTGTACTGATCCCGGCGCGCAACGAAGAGGCCAACATCAGCGATGCCTTGCGGTGTGTGCTGCAAAGCCGCAACGCCGAGCTGGAGGTGCTGGTGTGGAACGATGACTCCACCGACCGCACCGGTGAGATCGTGCAGGCCTTCGCGGCCACCGACGCGCGGGTGCACCTGTTGCAGGGCCAGGGACTCCCGCTTGGCTGGAATGGCAAGCAGCACGCCTGCTGGCGTTTGGCGCAGGCCTCCTCGAAGGGGTTGCTGGTGTTCCTTGATGCGGATGTGCGCGTCGCCCCCGACCTGTTTGCGCGCATGGCGGCGTTTCGCGAGCAGACGCGGACAGGCCTGGTCTCAGGGTTTCCACGGCTGATTACGCTCACCTGGCTGGAAAAGCTGCTGTTGCCGCTGATCCACTTCGTCCTGCTTGCCTTCTTGCCGATGCGCGCGATGCGCAGGCACACGTGGCCTTCCGCGGCTGCCGGATGTGGGCAGTTCTTGCTGGTGGAGCGCGAGGCGTACTTTGCCAGCGGCGGCCATGATGCCATCCGCGAAACGATGCATGATGGCCTGCTGCTGCCGCGTGTCTTCCGCCGTGCTGGCCACAAAACGGACATCGCCGACATCACCGACCTTGCCAGCGTCCGCATGTATGACTCCGCTGCAAAGGTGTGGCAGGGCCTGGCGAAAAACGCCACCGAGGGCATCGCGACACCTGGCAAGATCGTACCGTTGTCGCTGCTGCTGCTCGCCGGCCAGGTTGTGCCGGCACTGCTGGCGGCTTCGCTGGTGCTGTGTTCGGGGTTGGTGCTGCTGCTGGGCGGCGCCCTGGGCCTGGATGTCCACATGACGGAGCCGCGCACCGCTGCGCTGCTCTTTGCCGTTGGGCTGACGGCATTGGTCGCGAGTTACTTGCCGCGTTTTCTTGCCGCCCTGCGATTCAACCAGCCGATCAGCTCCGCTGCGCTGCACCCGCTCGGTATCCTGCTGCTGTTGTGCGTGCAGTGGTACGCCCTGGCGCGCAAGCTGGTCGGCAAACCGGTAGGCTGGCGGCAGCGCATCTACTCCAGTGGGTCCGGGGCCGAGCTGGGCAGCTAAAGCCTCCCGCCGCACCAGCGCACGTTGTCCCAAGGATGAAAGCCATGAACGTCTTCAAGGGAATGCACAAGGGCAACTTCACCGTGCAAGGTGGTGCGCTGCTGATTCGTGGGATGATCCATGGAAACTTGCGCATCGACGGAGACGCCGAAGTGGAGCTTGCCGGTATGGTGCGGGGCAACGTGGTGCTGACCAGTGGAACGCTTCGCCTGCCGGGCATTGTGAACGGGGATGTCCTGAACCGCGGCGGAACGTTGAGCGTCACGGGCCTGGTGAAAGGCAACATCACCACGGAAGCGGCAGGCACGACGAGTCTGCAAAGCCTGTCCAGCGTGAAGGCGGCGCAAGCGGCGGAGCGCGGCTAAACGCCCTTCTTCCGTGGCTCCCAGATGAACTTGTGGATCTGCAGGCTGAGTCGCGCGGGTAGACCGTCGGCCAGCATCCAGTCCACCAGCAGCCGAGGATCGAGCGCCGTATTGTCTGCGGTGCGGGCATCGCTCGCGTTCTTTTGAAACGCCGGCGAAAGCAGGATCTGCCCGCATTTTGCGGCAAGGTCCTGCTCGCGGATGAAATCGCGTGCAAACTCATAGTCCGCACGGTCGGCGAGTACGAATTTCACCTCGTCGCGCTCGGTTAGCGTTTGGAGGTTTTCCATGCGAAACGTGTGCCCCATGCCCGACCCAGGGCACTTCACGTCGACGATCTTGTGCACGGCGCGCGGCACCTCAGTGAGCGGACGCTCGCCGGAAGTCTCCATCATCAGCTCGTAGCCCTGGTCCAGCAGGCGCTGCATCAGCGGCAGCAGTTCACGTGCTTGCAGCATCGGTTCGCCGCCGGTGAACTCGATCAGCTTGCACGGTTGCAGTCGCTCGATCTCGGCGATGATCGCGTCATTGCTCCAAGGCTGCCCGCCGGTAAAGGTGTACTCCGAATCGCACCACGAACAACGCAGGTTGCACCCGGCGAGCCGCACAAAGAGGCACGGCAGGCCCGCAAAGCTGCTTTCGCCCTGCACGGACTTGTACAGCTCAATCATTCGCAGCGAACGCACAGCCGCACCGGCCTGCGGCTCTGGTGTTGCATGCAGCTCGTCTACGGGTTGGGATAGAACATCGAACATCAGCACTCGCCAAAGCTACTCGTAGTACCGCGCAAAGCTGGTGTCCGTCTCAAACACCGTGCAGTCCTTCACCCGCACGCGACCGGAGGTCATGGTGTGCAGTTCACCTGCGGTGCGGTCGTAGAAGAACTTTGCCAGGTTCTCCGCCGAGGGATTTAAGGTCGTAAAGGGCTCGAGGTCGTTGATCATTTGGTGGTCCAGGAACTCCACGGTGGGCTTCAACACTTGCTTCAGCAGCTTGAAGTCCAGCAGGAGGCCGTTCGCCTCCAGCTCTGCGCCGACCAGCGTCACCAGCACGCGGTAATTGTGCCCGTGCGGGTTTTCGCACTTGCCGTGATAGTCCCGAAGGTAGTGTCCGGACGAAAACCCGGCCTGCACCGTAATTTCAAACACTGCTTCGTGCTCCGAATCCGCGCACTGCGCGCCAAGCTCCATCATACGCAAGCCAGTGCCGAACCTGCCGCGCTCCGTTCAAGACGCCTGACTGCACCCAAGCCTGTCTCGGAAAGAAGCATGGTGACTCGTCGGGTCCGAGCTGATCGCCACTCGCTTCAGGCCATATCTCATGCAGCCAGGAGTTCGCAAACGAAAGGGCCACCCTTTTTGGGCGGCCCTTTCGATGGTTGCGAACGCGACTACTGGTTGCGCTTCCAGTTGAGCAGGTCGCCCAGCGTGGTGGAGGACGAGGAACCGGAGGAGCTAGTCTGACCGCCCTTGCCCTTGTTCTGGCCCGCGTAGGACTCCTTGTAGCTTTCCACTTCGGCGCGGCTGGCTTCTTCGCCAATCGCCTTCAAGCTCAGACCGACCTTCTTCTCTTCGGGGCTCATCTTCACGATCTTGAAATCGTGCTCATCGCCCACGTTGAGGGTCAGCGGACGGCCGTTCTCGTCAGCCGCCTCGGAGACGTGGCACAGGCCTTCGACCCCTTCGGCGATCTCGATGAACGCACCGAACTGCGCGGTCCGCAGAACCTTGCCATGAACCACGTCGCCTGCGCGGTGCTGCTCAAAGAAGGTGTCCCAGACGTCCGGTTGCAGCTGCTTGATGCCCAGCGACAGGCGACGGTTCTCAGGCTCGACGCCCAAAACAACAGCCTTAACCTTCTCCCCTTTTTTCAATACCTCGGACGGGTGCTTGATGCGCTTGGTCCAGCTCAGGTTCGAGACGTGTACCAGGCCATCGATGCCGTCTTCGATCTCGATGAAAGCGCCGAAGTCGGTGAGGTTGCGGACGCGGCCCTCGACCACGGCGCCGGTCGGGTACTTGTCCTCGAGCGCCTCCCAGGGATTGTCCTGGAGCTGCTTCATGCCGAGCGAGATGCGGCGGTCGTTCGGGTTCACTTGCAGGATGATCACCTCGACCTCGTCGCCGGGCTTGACCATCTTGCTGGGGTGCTTCATCCGCTTGGACCAGGTCATCTCGGAGACGTGAACCAGGCCTTCGATGCCCTGCTCCAACTCCACGAACGCGCCGTAGTCAGTTACGGAAAGAACACGGCCACGAACGTGTGCGCCAATCGGGTACCGCTCGACGGCGTCCAGCCACGGGTCAGGCGTGAGCTGCTTGAAGCCAAGCGAAACGCGCTGCTTTTCCTTGTCGAACTTCAGCACCTTGACCTGGATCTCGTCGCCGACGTTGACTAGGTCACGCGGGTGAGTGAGGCGGCCCCAGCTCATGTCGGTGATGTGGAGCAGGCCGTCGAGGCCGCCCATATCGACGAACGCGCCGTAGTCGGTCAGGTTCTTGACAACTCCAGTAAACACCGCACCCTCTTCGAGGTTGGCGAGCGTGACGTCCTTCTTGGAGTTCTGCTCTTCCTCGAGGATCTCCTTGCGGGAGACAACGACGTTGCCGCGCTTCTTGTTCAGCTTGATGACGCGGACTTCAATCTCGGTGCCGATGTAGGCGTCGAGGTTGCGTACCGGACGGATCTCCACCTGGGAGCCGGGCAGGAACGCCTTGATGCCGATATCGACTGTGATGCCGCCCTTGACGCGCGAAACCACGATGCCCTTCACCGGAGTCTTGGTGTTGGCCGCTTCTTCCAGCTTGTCCCACACCTTATGGCGCAGAGCCTTCTCATGCGAAACGAGGTAGCCGCCGCCTTCCTGCTCTTCCCGCTCAACCACCACCTCAACCTGGTCGCCCACCTGGAACTTGGGCGCGCCGGTGTGGTCGAGCACCTGGTCCAGAGGAATCAGTCCCTCGGACTTCAGGCCGATGTCGACGACGACGTGCTTGTCGGTGATCTTGACGACCGTGCCGGTGACGACGGTCTCTTCCGAGGTCAACGATTGCGCGGCATCCTTCTCGGCAGCCTGCTCACGGTCGAAGCTCTCGAGCGCCTTGGCGAAGTCGTCTGCGTCGTACTCAGGCTCCGCACTCGTCGGGCGTGGAGACGCCGAAACAGCCTCGGCAACCGGTGCCGCTGCGCTCAGCGTCTGGCTTTCCGGTGCTGCGGAGCCGTGCACTGTTTCAGGCTGGTCAACAATCTGGTTGGGGAGCTGATGGCCGAGCTCGGGGGTGGCTGTTTCAACGGTTTCGGGCGTGGTGGGGTCAAGTGTGCTGTTCAGGGCTGTGCTCTCGGTTAGTACGGAATTGTGGTCGAAGTCGGCCATGGGTAAAGCTCCGGGATCCAGTGTGAATCGGTCTGGCGGTGGCGCGCGTTCTGCGGACGGCAAAGGGTCCGCCCAGAGTGTATCGTCTGGCGAACTACGCGATCTTGTCAGAAGGAGTAGGGTGAAGCATGCAAGAGCGGCTGCGACTGGGTCCCGCGCACAGCGGCTTTTCTGAGTGTAGCAGTGGTGAGGAAAACCGGTCAAACAACGGGCAATCTCTTCCAAAGCAAGGAATGGGCAAGTTTGGAGCGCGGCGATGTCCCGGTCTCCGTTCCTTTAGACGCGGGTGGGTCGCAATTTGACGCAACCTCGCCAAGGGCTGTTTCCATCCCGCTCGCAGCCGTTAACCCCTGCCGCGTCACCCATATACTCAGCCCATGGACAGGCTTTGGACCCCCTGGCGTTACAGCTACATCACAGGCGACAAAAAGCCGGGCACACGCAAAGGCGTGCCGGAGGCCCTGGCAAAGTGGCCCGGGAACCACGACTGTGTTTTTTGCAACATGATTGGCGCGATGGACTGGGCGATCGCCCATGGCATGCCGCAAACCGAGGCCGAGCGCGCCATCCACCTGCTGGAACGCAGCGCCACCTGCTTTATGGTGCTGAACGGATTTCCGTACAACAACGGACATTCGATGGTGATTCCCTTTGAGCACCAGGCAAGCCTTGCCGCCTTGCCGCTCGCCACTGCGGAGGAGATGATGCGCCTTGCGCGCCGTGCCGAAGCGGCACTGCGCCAGGTGTACACACCCGATGGGCTGAACATGGGACTGAACCTGGGTGAAGCGGCCGGCGCCGGGGTTGCCGCCCACCTCCACCTCCACGCGCTGCCCCGCTGGACCGGTGATACGAACTTTATGACCGTTGTGGGGGAAACCCGAATCCTGCCGGAGATGCTGGAAGACAGTTGGACGAGGTTGCGGGCAGCTCTGCAGAGCTTGTCCGCGGAGCGTTCGCCGGCGGCGCCTTGAGCGGCTGGCCGTCGCTGCCCACACGCGTCGCTTCAAAGTTCGTAATCTTCCAGTCGCCTCGCCCGATGCGGTGATACACCCGCGTGTAGCGGAAGTCGCCGCGCAGCGGTTTGCCATCGGCGCTGCCGTCCAGGTGCGCCAACGAGGTCACCACGGCCAGGTTGCCGCTGATCTTCATCTTGGTCTCGGCGATGTCCATCCTGTTCAGCACAAGGTGACGCGTGCGCATCCGGTCAAGCTGTTGGGACTTGGTGACCACTTGCCCGTTTGCCGTGATGCCGAGGAACTCGTCGGCCAGCAGGCGATCCATGGCGGGGATGTCCTCCGCCAGCTGGGCGTCCCGCCACTTTTCTTCGAGCTGCGTGATCTCGGCGCGCTCCATCCGTTTGCGCTCGTGATGCTGCGCGGCAAGGCTTACCGACCCGAGCAGGCAGGTCAGCCCGACAACCAGAAGCCACCGCAGTTGGCCCGTATACCGGCGCATGGGCGGATAGTAGACCCAGCCCCGCGTGGGAGTCAAAGATTTCTACTGCAACAAAAGTTCGGCTACCTACACGTTTGCGCCGCTGAATGGACCTGACTGTCTCAGGCCAGGGCAGTCAGGTTCTCCACCGCGCGGTCCAGCATGCGCTGGTACAGGCCGCCGACGGCAAAACGACGGAAGTGCTCCGACGCACGATGTGCATCAACAGCCGCTTCGTCCTGGTACAGCTCGTAGATCAGCACGGTGTCCGGTTCGGACTCCACAGTGTGCGGCGCGTAGACAAGGCAGCCGGGCTCCCGTCGCGACCCGGCTGTGAGTTCCCGCAGGTAGCCGGCAATCTCTTCCCGATCTTCCGTGCGGAACCGCATGCGCACTGTGAACGCGATCAACCGAAGGCCTCATCGAACCCGGGTTGCACCATCGTTTGGGCGCGGTCAGGACCGGTTGAAATCATCCCGACCCGCGCGCCGGACTCCTGCTCGACGAAACGCAGGTACCCCTGCGCGGCTTTGGGTAGCTGGTCGAAGCTGGTGATGCCGAGCGTGTCCGTCTGCCACCCGGGCAGCGTGGTGTAGACCGGCTCGATGGACTTGAACCCGCGCACATCGGCCGGGATGATGTCGGTCACCTTGCCGTCGACCTTGTACCCGGTACACACCGGGATCTCCGGGCACTCGTCCAGCACGTCCAGCTTGGTCACGACCAGCCACTCGGTGGCATTGACCATGTTGCTATAGCGCAGCAGCGGAAGGTCCAGCCAACCGCAACGCCGCGGGCGCCCGGTAACCGCGCCGAACTCCTGTCCGCGGGCGCGCAGCAGGTCGCCGGAGTAGCCATCGACCTGGGTTGGGAAGGGACCTTCGCCGACGCGCGTGACATAGGCCTTGGTCACACCTATCACGGTGCCGATCTTTGTCGGCCCCACGCCGGTCCCCGTTACCGCGCCGCCGGCAGTAGCCGACGAGCTGGTGACGAAGGGATAGGTGCCATGGTCGATGTCCAGCAGCGCACCCTGCGCGCCCTCAAACATGACGTTCTGGCCCTCGTTGATGGCGTTGTTCAGCAGCACGGCCGTGTCGGTGACAAAGGGCGCAATCTGCTCCGCGAGCCGCGCGTATTCCTCGTACATCTGCTTGGGGTCCAGCGGCTCGGTGCCGAACAGGGCGTGCGCGATGGTGTTCTTTTCGTGGCAGGCGTTGTTAATGTGCGTGCGCAGCAGCGATGTGTTCAGCAGGTCCACGACGCGCAGGCCGTTGCGGTGAATCTTGTCCTCATATGCCGGCCCGATGCCGCGGCGCGTTGTGCCGATCGTCTGCCGCCCCGGCGCGGTTTCGGCGGCGAGCTCGATCATGCGGTGATACGGCAGGATGACCTGGGCGCGATTGGAGACGAAAAGCTGGCCATCGACCGGCAGCCCGGCTTCCTTGAGCTTTTTCACCTCGCCCAGAAACGCAGCAGGGTCCAGCACCACGCCGTTGCCGATGACGCCCTTGCACCCAGGCCGCAGAACGCCGCACGGAATCAGCTGCAGGACAAACTTTTTGCCCTCGATGATGACGGTGTGCCCGGCGTTGTGGCCGCCGGCGTAGCGGGCAACGATGTCGAACTTTTCGCTGAGAACATCGACGATCTTGCCTTTCCCTTCATCGCCCCATTGGGCTCCAAGGATGACGGCAGAGGTTTTGGCGGAGGGCTTGCTGCTGGCTGTGCTCAAAGCTGTTTAGCTTTCTCGAAGCGGGGAGTGCGCCGGCCCGAAGCCCGCGCCCATGCCCCATTCTATATGGGGCTCACGTCGGCTTCGTGGTCCTTGGGCGCGAGCGCATCGGGCACATCCTCCGGGACAAAGCTGATGGCTTTACCGGCTCCGCTACGCTGGGCGTGGTAGATGCCTGCCTCGCCGGAGAAGAGGTAGCTCAGCACGCAGGCAATGCCCGCATACGCCCCGGCTTCCGCGCCGAAGAGCTCAACCGCCAGCAGCGTGGAGGCGACCGGCGTATTGGCCGCGCCCGCGAACACCGCCGCAAAGCCCATGCCCGCCAGCAGCGACGGCGGCAACGGCAACACCCGCGACAACGCATTGCCCAGCGTGGCGCCGATGTAGAACAACGGCGTGACCTCGCCGCCCTTGAAGCCCGAGCCCAGTGTGATGGCCGTGAAGCCCAGCTTGGCGGCAAAGTCATACGGCGGCAGCCGCTGCCCGAACGCCGCGACGATGGTCGGCACGCCCAGGCCCAGGTACTTCGCCGTTTGGTTCAGCCCAAAGCCAAAGGCCAGCATGGTGACCACCGCGCCGCCCAGCACCGGCCGCAAGGGACCGTACGGGACCATGCGCTTCAGTAAAGCGGAGATGGTGTGCGTTGCGCGCGCGAAGGCCATCGCGGCCAGCCCAAAGATCACGCCCGCGAGCATGGCCAGCACGAGGCCACGGAGGCTCATCGCCGGTGCCTCGGTCACGCGGTAGACCGTGTGCTGGATGCCCCACGCATGCGTCACAAGGTCGCCAGCGAACGAGGCCAGAAAGCACGGGACAATCGCGTCGTAGCGGACCGTGCCCACCGCCAGCACCTCCAGCCCGAACACCGCGCCGGCCAGCGGCGTGCCAAACACAGAGCCGAAGCCCGCGCTCATGCCGGCCATCAGCAGGATGCGGCGCTCGCGCGGAGTCATGCGCAGCGGCCGCGCAAGTTGATCGGCCAGCGACGCACCGGTCTGGATCGCTGTGCCTTCCCGCCCCGCGGAGCCGCCGAAGACGTGGGTCAAGAAGGTGCCTAACAGGATGAGCGGCGTCATGCGCACCGGGATGGTGTCACTGGGCGCGTGCACCTGTTCCAGGATCAGGTTGTTGCCTGCCTCCACCCTGGTGCCGAAGTGGCGATACAACAGACCCACCGCCCCGCCCGCGGGTGCCAGCAGCAGAATCAGCCACGGATGCGCGGTGCGCAGCGCAGTTGCCACGTTCAGCGACCACAGCAGCAGCGCCGAGGCCGAACCGGCCATGGCGCCCACGACCGCCGCGACCGGCAGCCAGCGCAGCAGCTCCACAGCGATCCAGCTGCGGGCAAAGTCTCGTAACCTGTTTTGAAGCAAGGGACCTCCTACGGTTCTCGTAGGAGTTATCAGCTCTGCGCGGGAACGCAGGCGTCGGCGCGAACTCCATCGCCCAGGGTTGTGAGGCGACGATAGCAGCCGTCCGGAGAAGAATCAACCGGGTTAGCAGTTCGTTCGACTCACTTCGATCCGAGCAGGATCGGGTCGGTCTCAATCAGCTTCAGCGAACGCACCATTCCCTGCGTCGCGGCCTTGTACTTCTTGAAGTGCGGCGTCTGCAGATGCGTCTGGTACGCAGCCTGGTTGGCGTAGACCTCCACGACCCGCACCTGCTCGGGATGGCCCTTCACCGACACCGCATACAACGACAGCACACCCGGTTCCAGGCGAATGGCGGCCTCAATGCCTTCGCGCAGTGCCGCTTGGTAGGCTTCGATCTGTTGAGGGTCCACCTCGATCTCCGCGATGCGGACGAGGCGCTCGCTCGCGGTCTGCGCGCTTCCTCGACCGGGCCGCAACATCAATGTCCCGAGACAACCCAAAACTCCAAGCAGCACAACGTTCTTCAATCGCATGCCTTCATGCTCGCAGCCGGCACAACCAGGCGCAACGGGCAAATTGCTGGCTCAGGGTAAGGTAAAGAGCAAATCGCCCGCCTTTCTGGAGATCCAATGCGACCTGCGCTTCAGGCTGTCTTTGCCGGCCTTGCTTTGTTGCCGTTTGCCGCCGCCGCACACTCGCCCGCAGGCTCGTTCGATCTGCAGGAGATCACCATCGCCCAGACCGAAGCTGCGCTGAGCTCCGGCAAGGTGAGCTGCCATCAGCTGGTGCAGGGCTATCTCGACCGCATTGCTGCTTTCGATCAGCCGACACACCTGAACACGGTCGTGACATTGAACCCAACTGCGCTTGCCGACGCCGATCGCCTTGATGCCGAGTTCCACCAGACACGCAAGCTTCGCCCGCTGCACTGCGTGGTCCTTGCGGTGAAGGACAACTACGACACAGCCGGCCTGCAGACCACCGGCGGATCGCTGGCCATGAAGGGTGTTGTGCCTACCACCGACGCCTTCATGCTGCACAAGCTGCGCGTGGCCGGCGCCGTTGTGCTGTTCAAGAGCAACATGGCCGAGTGGGCCTTCAGCCCCGTGGTGAGTGAGAGCTCGATCGGCGGCCTCACGCGTAACCCCTATGACCTGACGCGGGTGCCCGCCGGCTCCTCGGGCGGCACCGGGGCCTCGGTGGCCGCCAACTTCGCCGAGGTAGGCCTGGGCACCGACACCGGCGATTCCGTGCGCGGCCCGGCCTCGCACAACGACCTCGTCGGCATTCGGCCCACGCTGGGCCTTACGAGCCGTGACGGGATCGTGCCGCTCTTCCTCGCCGCGGACACCGGTGGCCCGCTCGCGCGCACCGTCGCCGATGCCGCCGCGATCCTGTCCACCGTCGCCGGCGTCGATCCCGCCGATCCGCTTACGGCTGCGGCACAGGGCCATATCGAGCCCGACTACACGAAGTTCCTCGTGAAGGACGGCCTGCGCGGCGCGCGGATCGGTGTCTTTCGCCGCTACATCGACGACCCGAAAACCGACCCCGAGATCAAGGCGCTCACCGAACACGCCATCGCCGACCTCCAGGCCCAGGGCGCGGTGATCGTCGACCCTATCAACCTGCCCGATTATGACAAGCTCACCAAGGACCTTGGCTGCGGCGACTTCCAGGGCGACGTGAACCAGTACCTCGCCACTCACGCACCGCATGCGCCGTATCACTCGCTGCAGGAGATCTACGACTCGGGCCTGTATCTGCCTTCGGTCGGCAAGCGCATCGAGTACGCATTGAATCGAGGCAAAACCAAGGACAACCCCGCCGAGCCCTGCCAGGACGTGTGGCATGACCCGAAGAAGGAGTCCTTCCGCAAAGCCCTGCTCGGCGCCATGGACACCGCGCACATCGACGCGCTGCTCTACCCCACGTGGAGCAACCCACCACGCAAGATCGGCGACATGAAATCACCCGGCGGCGACAACAACCAGGTGCTCTCACCGCAAAGCGGCTTCCCTGCCATCACCGTCCCGATGGGCTTCACGCACGTGTCCGAGCAGCCACTGCCGGCCGGGCTGCAACTGCTGGGCCGGCCCTGGAGCGAAGGCCTGCTGATCAAGCTGGCCTACAGCTATGAACAGGCTACGCATCATCGTCAGCCACCCGCGGCGTTCGGTGCCCTTCCACGCTGAAGCCCTAAGCAGCAAAAGGAAAGCCTCGCTCGGGAGAGCGAGGCCGTGAGAGGAACGGAACGTTAGCGCTCGTGCCGCGGCGACCAGCGGAACCCGCCGCCAAAGGTTTGCCGGTAGAACTCGCGCTGCAGGGGATAGTTCGGGCTGCCGTTGTAGAAGCCGAAGACCTCGTTGTTCAAGTTCAACCCGTACATCACAAACGTGAACCCCTTGGGCAAGTTGTAGGAACCCTGCAGGTCGACCTGCAGATGCGAATAGAAGTAGTTGTCACCGTTCGGACCTGTGGGGCCGCCGCCGGTGAGGTTGCCGTTTGTGTTGACGATCGGTCCGCTGTTGTCCGTTGTGTACTGATACGTGGCGAGGTTGGCCTGGTTGTAGGTCATGCCAAGCCGGACGGACAGGTTGCGCTTGTCATAGGTCGGGGAGAGGTTATAGCTGTTCGGCGCCTGCCCGATCAAAGCCGGGTTCGCTCCTTCCGGCCCGCGGTTCGGCCCGCTGATCGTGCCCACCGGCGTGTTTGGATCCGCAAGGACAGCCGGGTCAACATACGGCGGCAGATGGGCTTGCGAGGAGGTGTAGCCATAGTTGGCTGACACACCCAAACCGCTCAGCAGGCCAGGCAACTGGTTGAAGTGCTGAATAAAGGCAATCTCGAATCCATACACGTAACCGCTACCCGCGTTCAACACGGTGTTCGACAGGTGGGTGGTCGGGTCGACGTTGTCGGCAGGCACTACCGAGGTTGTACTTACGATGGGATTGACCAGGTTCTTGTAGTAGAAGCCGGCTTGCAACAGACCGGAACCGGAAAGGTTGTTCTCATACAGGAGGTCAACATCGTCGGCGTACTCCGATTCCAACGTTGGATTGCCCTTTGTCACGGAGGAAGCGCGTCCGGTGCCGCTGGGCGAGCTCTCAAACGGGACTAGATCGCTGAAGTCGGGCCGGGCCAGGCCGCGGCTGTACACCAGGCGCAGTCCCTGTCGTGGCGTCAGCGCGTACCGAACCGAGGCGCTTGGCAGCAGGTCGATGTAGCTGTACTGCGCTCGAACCGGCGTCGTTCCGGGTGATCCGGAGCGCGACGTGCCCAGGTAGCCAAGATTGTTCTCTCCAGTAGCCTCAATGCGTAGGCCGACGTTGAAGCGAAACCGGCCAACATCTACCGTATTCATCAGGTACCCGGCGGAGACTTTCTCAATCTGGTCGAAGCCATTGCCCAACGTGTTTGAGTGCGCCGAATCCGGTCCCACCGGCCCAAAGGCATCGACAGCGTTCACACTCGCTGTCGGCCCATAGGCGCTATACGCGCCACCGTAGTAGTTCGGATCGGCGAAGTCGTTGGGGAAGTTGGACAGCGCAAGCACCGGATCGGCGGCATTGCCTGTTGCGGCCAATGGAGCGAACCATTGTGTGTTCTGGTTGATGAACTTGTGTTCATTGCGGAACAAGCCACCGAACTCAAAGGTGCTCGCATGCCCCTTGATCGTGTACGGGATCGCCAACGACGAGCCGAAGCCAAGATCAGTCTCGGAGTTGTAGGTGTTTTCTACTTCCTTGTCGACGTAGAAGTATTGCGTCGGATCGAAGAGGTTTTTGCCATCCTGCACATCCAGGTGGGGCGCCAGAGGATTCCTGACGTCGAGGTTGAACAGGATTCCCTTGGCGAGCGGAACATCTCCGGCCGGAGCGAAGTTATAGATGCTGTAATTGTCGTCCCGCGTACGGGCTACCGACGAGTTCACATCCCAGTTGAACAGGGTACGGCCGAGCACATGGTGGCCACCGAGTTGCAGGCCGCCGATGTCCTGGACAGGGCGCCGCTTCAGCGCCTGGAAGTGCGTCGTTCCCTGACCGTCGCCCTGCGTGGAAAAACCGTCGCCGCCGCCGGGCAGAACGAAGTTGGTGGAGGGCGAATAGATCCAATCGTCGCCGAAGTTGTCGAAGCGCGAGTACAGGCTCTTCAGGAACACGCTGGAGTCTCGTTCAACCGGTAATCCAACGTTCCGCCGAAACCCTCGCGATGCCGGAAGTAGCGGTAGTCGCGCAGATCATACGTGCCGGCGAGCGCGGGGCCAGGCTCAACGTCGTTGATGCCTAAGCCATTCCAGTCATAGGAGGCGCTCACCAGCGCGCCGAGCTTCTTGTCATCCAGAAAACGCTTGCCGACGGTTGCATCGAACTCATACTTCGGCCTGCCTGTCAGGATGGGTGTGTATCCGCCGCTTCCTTCCAGATAGATTGTGGGCACATCCGTTGCTGTCTTGGTACGCAGGTCCACGGAGCCGCCGATGCCATCGGCCTCCATGTTGGCCTGCAGTGTCTTGTTGATCTGCACCGACTCCACCAAATCTGCGGGAATCAGATCGAGTTTGATCTGCCGCACGAGCTCCGGCGACGCCAGCGTGACCCCGTCCAGCGTTGTGTGCGTCAACCGCGGCTCCGTGCCGCGCACCTTCACATACTTGCCTTCGCCTTCGTCGCGTTCCAACGTCACATCCGGCAAACGTCCGATGGCATCGGCGACGTTGGCATTGGGCAGGCTGGTGATGACGTCGGCCGGCAGCACGTTGATAATGTTGTCTGCGTTGAACGTGCGATTGATGGCTTCCAGCTCGCCGCCTTCGCGCGGGGCGTATACATTCACATTTTGCGTGCTGGATGCAATCGCCAGGGACACATCAGAATCTGTCGGATCTCCGGCGAGTATGGTGACCGGCTTGGATAGATCGTGAAAGCCGGCGTAGGTTGCCGACAAGGTGTACGGTCCGGCGGCAACGCCGACAATGGTGTATTGGCCTGTGGCGTTGGTAAGCGCTGCGTAGTTGCCGGGCGTAAGCGTCACGCGCACGCCCTGCAAGGAGGCGCCGGCCGGGTCGGTCACGGTTCCGGTGAGCGTTCCCTTACCGGTCTGGTTCCCGGTTTGGGCCTGCGCCGTTGCTGCGAAGGCAACCGCGGAGCACAGAAGGAGGGGGCGAAGGTGCTGGAACGGCATGCAGATCCTCGTGGAGCCACCACGCGCAGCCCTGCCCATAGGTACGCTGGGCGAAATAGCAGCAAACGGATTGTGGTGTGCTCCCTCCAGTTCGCCGCGTTCCTGTTACAGCGAGGTTGCGCAGATGTGAGCCGGCCATGAACACCGATGACGCTTTGTGGACATACAAGCGAGCGCACCAACGTTGATTGATTCGAAATTTCGTAACTCAAAAATCGCAGAGTTCTTCAGCTTGCCTTAAGCGCAAAGTTGTAGTTACAACATGAAGCAAACGTCATCTCTCCGGGCTGGGCAAGATCGCCCTACTGTTTCGAGAGCTATCGACCTCACGAGCTGTGCAACGATAGCGAATGGACGCCCGCACCGAAGCGCCCCTCCCTGCCGCTGCTGACGGCAATGCGCATGCCCTGCCGCGCCAGATGCGGCTGCGCGACCTTGTTTTGGCGCAAGTCCTCACGGTGGTCGGC
>CAXTRU010000001.1:0-38491 GCA_964246665.1 uncultured Acidobacteriaceae bacterium | reverse complement strand
GCCTGCCCTCGGCCTCCCCCGCCGATTCAAACCAGACGCGCAGCAGCGATTCGCGGATCCCGGGAACGCTGCCCGGCCGGATCATCCCACCCACCTGCTCGAGCGTGAGCGTGGGCTCATCGCGGAGCAACGAAGCCCACAGCAGGCCGCGCAGCGAAGCCGGCTCGATCTCACGGACAATGGACTTCAGCAGGTTGATGCCGGTCTCTTGCGAGGCCAGCACGATCGCGTTGAAGTCGAAACAGAGCTTGCGCTCTTTGCCGCCGAGAACGATCGTTACATCAGGCAGCGTGGGATCGGCACCGGGCTTACCGGCTACGCTCTTAGGCTTGCGTGTCCGCATGGGTTAAATTAGCTCCCCGGGGTGTCGGTGAAGGGACCGGTAACCTTAAGCGAGGCGCTGAACGTCATCGCCTTGGTGGTTCCGTAGCTGAAGTTGATCGGCTCACCGACATAGGCGGTGAACTGGCGAAGGAAGCCTTTGGTCTGGCCTGTGCGGGGCGCCATCTGCATCTTGACCGTCAGCAGGGTCGCGTTCGTGTAGGCGGCATTGAACATCGTCTGCCCCTGATCCGAATCGGAAAACACGCCCGTGAGCTGGCATTGCCCCGGATCGTTGGTGGTCGGCGCGACCTCCATGAAGCTGCTTGGGCTGTCCAGATTGGTGATGTCATCGAAGTTCAGCTTGCCGCCGGAATAGCTGACCTGCTGGAGCTGCTTAACTGCGGTAAAAGCGGTGCCATCGGTCGAGATGGAAAGACTCGACCCACGGCCCATGATGAATGTGGAAGCGGGCATATGGTGTGCTCCTTTTGAGCGCAGCGGGGGTAAGCCGCTGCGTCGAGCAGCGGGTTGAGTTATGTGGACTTCTTGGCGGAGTTACCGGGAAGTTATCGGTCTGCTGCTAACTGCCGTAATAGATCATCCAGTCGCCCTGGTTGCGATAGAGGCTACCTGGCGCGTCGAAGCCATCACTGGCGTCGTCGCACTCGATCTCGAAGACATACGTGCCATCCGGAAGCTGGCCTGTGAAACCGTTCAGCGCGACGCGCACAGCTTGCGCGACCGCTTTGACCTGGCCGTAGCGCTTTCCCCAACTGTCGATCTGGATCCGTGCGCGGACTTCGCCGAGCGGACCATCGTTGGTGTAGGTCTCGTGCGAGGTGATCAGTTGATAGGTGATCGCCGGGTAACTGCAATTCTCGGGTAGGACCACCGGATAGATACGGTTGCCCACCAATGCAGACACTCCCGCGTCGGCCATGAGCCGTTGCTCGATGCCCTGCTCGATCACTTGCTTTCCTCCAGGCACAGCAGGTCCAGCTCGCGGCGCATCTCGTTGGGGTCACTTACGGCCTGGACGCGGAAGGTCCGCATGCCGTACTGCACCGTCATGCCAGCAACCAAAGGTGTGCTGATCCAGCGGATAGTGACCTTGTGGGTCACCTGGCCATCGAAGCCGGCGCCGAGCGCGTACACCTCGCGCGAGGTCGCGGCCGCAATCTGCGCCCAGGTAGACAGCACCGCATCGCCGGCGCCACCATCGATCGGCTGGCCGAAGCTGTCCTGCCCCGTGGTTCCAGGCTGGTTGATCGTGATCCGTTGACGTATGGCTGCGGCGCGCATCAGGCCTCGTAGGTAAAGAGCGGCAGGGTATACGGCGACAGCAGCGAGTCCACGCCGAGCGGCACCAGGACCGGGCCCGTGCCGGTAGTCGGCAGCACACTGGCCTCGCGGTTCTCGTAGCTGTGCGCGGCGATCATCAGGATGGCGAGCTGTAGGTCCGCCGGTACCGCCGCGGCCGTGTTGCCATAGCCGGCCGTGTAGGTGACCTGGACAGCATCAGGGCGGTTGGGCTGTGCGACTGGCCACCAGGTCCCAAACACCGGGCTCAGGGTGGCGGGCTCAGCGTCGAAGTTGGTGGTGTACAGCGACGGATCCAGCGTTTGCTGCACGCCGTTGATGTCGTAGTAGGTGAGGCTGCCAATGCCGATCAGCCGCGGCCGCGGCAGGATTAACGGCGCAGTGAAACCGCAGCCGAGAAGATTGCCGTAGCCGTTGCCGTATCCATAGCCGTACATTCCGCCAACGAAGCCCCCGTGGGCCATGCCCTGTGTCCAGCGCGGGAAGTGACTGAACGAGGCTCGCCAGGTCTGCTGCAGCAGCGCGCGGTTGGTTTGCGCTTCCACATACTCGCGGGCAGCTTGGACGTAGATCGCAAACAGCGCGTCATCGTCAGGGACCACCACGCGGCTCTGCTGCTTCTGCAGGCTGACGGTGACCGGCTCACCGGTGGGATCGATGGTCCGAATACAGGAAGTGAGCATCTAGCGGCCTTTCGGCTTGGCGGGGGGCTTGGGCTTGCCGGCGGTGCGGGGAACGACGGCTGTTTCATAGCGCGGCATAACCGCTTGTTCTGCTTGGGGCACGGCTGTGGCCTTTCCTTCGTCAATGCACTGCTGCGCGACGTCGTCGGGCAGGATGGCGATCTGGCCGCGGTTGAACTGGTACGGCCCGAGCTCGAGCACGGGGACGGTGACGCGGATCTGCATGCGAAAATCCTTGTGCTGCGGACAGCGGAGCCCGAGGCACCAGTATCCGTAGGCTTGGAAAAAGCTTTAACGCGATGGGCGGGTGATCACTCACCCGCCCCTGTTCGCTTAGCTGGCTGCCTGCACCAGCGCCTTGATCGGGTGCTTGCCCGCGTCGATGTAACGGCCGCCGGCGCGGAAGAAGCCCAGGAAGGCCACCAAGCCCTGCTCGGCAAAGCGCTCGTTCAGACGAACGATCTCAAAGCCCGGCACCTTGCGGAGGCGGTACTTCTGCAGGTTGCCGAAGAGGATCGCGCGGTTATTGACGGCGATATTCGGCATCAGCGTGTCGATCACGATCGGGCGGCCGTACAGTGAGGTAAGCTGCCCTGTCGCATCCAGCGGGAAGATCGGCGTGCCGAAAGTGTTGCGCAGTGAGGCCAGGTACAGCTGCGAGGTGCGGTTCATCACCCAGCTGCCGTTCGACGCGTACGCCGGATCCACCGAACCGAAGACGTTGGTGATGTCCGTCAAACCGACCGCGACACCAGACTGCGAGGTTGGACCTGCGCTGACGCTGGTGATCAGGTTATCGAAGCTCGCGTCCGTGTTCACGCCCATGATGTAATTCGCGATGCCGCGGGCGTAGCTCTCGCCAAGCTCGTTCCGGGAAAACTCTTCCCAGTTGAAGACACCATCCTGCATCAGCTGGAAGGGCAGCTTGACAATGCCGGTCGCCAGCGTGCTCACCGTGGACTGCTTCAGTGCCATGGTCAGCGTGGTATCGCCTTGCGCGACGGCCTCGCCGATCACCGTGGCCGCAAGCGAAGTGTTGTCGCTTACCGGCAGGTTGATTGGGTCACCGTTGCTGGTGGGGAACTGATTCAGGTAGCTGGCCACACCGCCGTAGGTGAGCAACGCCCGCTCCACTTCAGGGAGCAACGTGGTCGGGATCGAGTAACCGCCATTCGCGCCCACCGCGGACTGCTGCGTACGGAGCTCGGAAGCGTCGCCCGTCCGCATGTAGTGCAGCATCGCGGAGCGGTACTCGGTTTCGCGCTCTTCGGCCGAGCGCAGCGCGCCCGCGTTGTTGCCGGCGCCGGGGGGAGGGAGGGGGGGCCGGCCGGCCGTTGCCGCGGCGCGGCGCTCGGCCTCGGCACGCTCTTCAGCAGCCTGGCGCTGTTCGCAGGCGGTGAGGGACTCCTGCAGGAAGCCGATGTCGGTGCCGAGCTGGCGAACCTGGGCGAAGTTGGATTCCACGGTTTGGCGCTGTTCGGCGGAGATGGTGGCGGCGGCCAGGATGGCGGTGGCGGCGTCCAGGAGCTGCTGGCGCTGTTCGGTACGCGCCGTGATGGTGTTACGGATTTCCGCAACGAGCATGGTGCTGGTTTCCTTTGTGTGTGGGGGCGCACGACAGCGCACCGCGGCAGGCGGTGTCTTCGGCGAATCGCACGACGTCCCCACGCCATCGAAGGCAGCCCATGCGGGCGAGGGTCCTGCGCGGTTGTGGGGTGACGCCCGCTTAGAGCTGGGCGAGTTGCAACATCATGCGCAGGCGCCAGTGCTCATCCTGCGAAACTGCAACCGGCGCGGCCGTCAGCGCGGCTCGCTTTTCCGCCGCCATGGCGCGCAAAGCTTCATCGTTCTGCGGCATCAGGCCGCGCAGACTGCGCACGCCGGAATCTGTCTGGAGATAGGCGGGGTTCGTCACCGGCGACACGTCGAAGATCTCCGCCTCGAGCACAGTGCGGATCAAGTCGCCTTCCGGAGTGAACACCCAATCGTCGTTCAGGCAGTAGAAGCCGAAGCTGCTGCCGGTGACATCCTTCCGGCGCAGGCTGACGATCAGGTCCCGGGCGAGCTGGGTGTCCGGAGGGTCGATCTCATATGCCAGGCCGAGGCTATCGACAAACACGCGGCAGGTCCCGCTGGTCGTGCGGCCGAGCGGAATCGCGTCCATGTCGTGATTGAACAGGCCCAGGATGTCCGGATTCGTGGCCAGGCATGCGTCGAAGGCCCCAGGCGCGATGATCTCGACAAACCCGCCCAGGTCTTGGGATCGAACGTTGAACAGGGCGGCATGCCCGGCGATCTTGGGCGAGTTGCCGTCGCCAACGGCGCGCACTTCGGTGCGGATGTAACGGCGTTCAGCCTTCATGGTTGTCTACGCTTTCTTCACGCCAGCGGCGATGAGGGCTTCTTCGAACGAGAACCATTGGCTGTTTTTCCAATGGTTCCCGGGCCACTTCACCAAAAACACCCATGGGCGTGTGGCCGATCTGTTGGCGACAATCTTGATCTTTGGTTTGCGCACGTATGCTCCGAAACTGGCTGAGGAGGAGGGATTCGAACCCCCGACCATCCGGTTAACAGCCGGACGCTCTACCGCTGAGCTACTCCCCAAAACTTAGGCCGCGATCGCCATCTGGCTGCCGGCTTCGCGGAAGATGCCAAGCGTGATCGCACGCAAGGTGCGCTGCAGCTCGGCGTCGTACTCTTCCGGCTTCCAATCCGCCGATCGCTTCAGGATGGCTGCACGACAGTCGCGCAGGATCTTCTCCTGGCCGAGGTCGGCTCCGTCGGCTACCCGGAACATCGATCGCGCCTGGCGCGTCGCTTCGGCCGAGATCGCATCGAGCACCGGACCCATCACCTGGGCTACCGATTCGGCGTCGCGCTTGGAACGGGATTGCAGGCGCCCACAGGCGTCGCGGAAGAGAGCACCGTAGGCCTCTCCCATGCGCTCGAGGAGCCGCATCTGGTTGCGCCCGCCGTTACCGGCAGGCTGAGCGCCATCGCCAGTCCCATCTCCAGCATTCTGTCCATCGCTTTGCGAGCCGCCGTTGGGTCCGTCACCGCCCTGATTTCCATTGCCGCCCTCCGGCTCTGACTCCTGCCCCATGGGCACCATGTTCAGCGGCACGTAGTAGATGTCGCCTTCGGGGCCGATCGGGTTTTCGCCGAGCTTCTGCTTGATCTCGTTGGTGTTGTAGAAGCCCCACTGCTTGCCGACGGCGTAGCCGTTCATCTGCGAGGCGAAATCACCCTTGATCAGGTCCGTGTAGTCAAAAGCCACGCTGAGCTTGCCGGCCGTAGGACCGCGCCGCGGCATCAGCTTGCGCTGCACCTCGGCCTCGATCCGCGCCAGCCACGGCCGCAGGGTGAAGGTCACGTATTCCTGGGCGACTGACTCATGGTTGCCGTTCGACAACCGCGATGTGTCGCCGATCATGTGCGGCGGTACGCGGAAGATGCCGGCGATCTGCGACCGGGTGAACTGCCCGATCTGCAGGAACTGCATCTGCTCCGGCGAAATGCCGATCGCGGTCCAGCTCCAGTCGCCGGGCAGCACGGCCGTGCGGCCCTGGTTGTCTCCACCGTTGGCCGCTTCCCAGCTCTTGCGAGCGATGTCCAGCCGCGGATCCCCGGCCTTCATGGTCGGGTCCTTCATCGTCAGGATGCCGCTTGGGCGGCTGCCCCGGCCGAAGAATCCCCCGATGAACTTCATGGCCGCCATCGCGGCGCCGATGGTCTGTCTGCCGGAGTGGAGCGGGCTATGGCCGATCCAGCCATCACGGCTGAAGCCGACCAGGTGCAGCATGTTGGCCGACTGGACGTACCGCGGCGTCCCGGTGTCGGTGCACTCGTAGAGCAGCTCCCCGGGAGCGGCGCGCAGGTCCTTGCCAATCGCTTCGCCGCCGGCCGCGCGCTTCATCTTCACAAAGCGGGGGTCGCGAGGCCACAACGCGATCGGCTTGACGCCGTCGCGCTGGATCTCCGCATAGCCGTTGTTGTTCAGGACGGCGGAGCCGATCCAGGCACCGAGGAAAACGGGCGCGGTCATCTCCGGGTTGGGTTCAACGGTGAGCAGGTAGTACAGGTCGTGATCGGTTGCAGGCACGCGGCCCTTATCCGTCTCCTGGTAGACCTTCAGCGGCAGGCTGCTCATGTCCGAAGACAGCACGTTGACGCAGGCATACACCGACTCGCACTGCAGCGCCGTGTGTTCATTCACGGCCACGCCGGACGAGGATGGCCCGCCGCCGAAGAGCTCGTACATCCAGGCCGCGGCGCCGAGCGGCACGGCCGGGTTTTCCAGCGGGTTGCCACGAAAGGCTGCAGCAACACGCGAACGCAAGCTCATCTCAGCTCCAAACTTCCCCTGCAAAGTCACTGCCCGCCGGCGTAGATAGCACGTCGCGCACCCGCACCATCGCGTTCAGGAGCGCGGAGTGCGGATCGATCTTTAGTTCAGCCTTCGCCTTGCGTGGAAACACGTTCTCGTTGGCGTCTTCTTTGGCGACGACATTCGAAATGGCCCAGCCGAACAGCGGATTGCCGTCATGGTGGAAGTGCCGCGACACCGTCAGGCTCTTCAGCCACTTCATCGGCTCGGACAGCACGGTGACGTTCTGCGGCACTTCAAACAGCGGCACGCCCGTCTCATCGGCGAAGTCCTGCGTCAGCAGTGCGGATTCGCGTTGATCGAAGGCCAGTTCCCGGATGACGAAATCACCGGCCGCATCCACAAGGTCTTTCTTGATCCGGCGGTAGTCGGTGATGTCGCCTTCGGTGATGACCAGATGACCGCTGAGAGCCCACGCCTGGTAGTGCGTGTTTTCCTTGCGGTGCGCCACGGCCGAGGGCAACCAGGCGCGCAGGAACGCATAGTAGTGATCCTGGCCGTCGATCACGCGCTTGAACACGGGCACGTCGGCACAGATGTCCAGCTTGTTGCCGAGATCGAGGCCGTCAACGCACTCCTGGCCGGCGAAGTCTTCAAGCTTCAGGGTTGGATCCGCGCATGCGGCCCAGTCCTGCATGTTGTAGTAGCCGTCGGCGGCATTGCACCAGATGTTCAGGCGCTTGGTCTTGAACGCTACCTGCTGCGCCGGGTCGGCGATCGCCTCGTTCAGTTCGGCGAAGAACGCATCCTCGAGAACCGACACGCTCCAGTTCGGGTTGGCCTTCCGAGCCGCGGTCTGGCTGGTCCAGTCGTCCGGCTCGCACTCATTGCCGAACGGGTCGGTGTACTTTTTCAGGTCCGGCGAGAAGATGATGCCGAAGGTTGTCTCGAGGGTAACTGTGCCCTCGAGGATCTTCTGGATCTGCAGCTCGTACGAGTGGCACGGACCGCCTATGTTGAAGCCGGCCGTGGTGATGAACCAGGCCATCGGTTGCCGGCGGGCGCCCTGGCCGGTGACCATGGCGTCCGTCATGCGCGAGTTCGGCGCTTCGTGAAACTCGTCCTGGATGAAGAAGCTTGCGCCGCCGCCATCGCCCGGCGTCTTGCTGATCGGACGCCAGCGGCCGTTCGTCTTCGGCACCCAGAGGCGCTTTTCGCCGCGCTGCTGGACACCGAAGCGGCCGAAGAGCTCGGGCCGCTTAGCCAGCATGGCTTTAGCGGCGTCGAACAGGATCATCGCCTGCTCGAGCTTGTTAGCGCCGTTATAGACCTGCGGACCGATCTCGCCGTCGCAGAGCAGGCCGTACCAGCCAATGCCGGCGAGTACTGCGGTCTTGCCGTTCTTGCGGCCGACCGAGACGTAGATCTTCCGGAACCGCCGCAGGCCGGTTGTCTTGTGAACCCAGCCGAACGGCGCGCCAAAGGTGAATTTCTGCCAGAGCTCAAGGCGCAGGGTGGGTGTTGCCCACTCGCCCTCGACGTGGGGCATCAGCTCGAGCCAGTACAGCGCCCGGCCAGCCTTCTCCGGATCGAAGCGGTACGGAAACTTGGGATCTTCGGCCGCGGACCGCTCGAGGTCTTTCAGGTGACGCTGGCAAGCCAGGCGCACCCACATGCCGGCGAGGATCTCGCCCGCGACGATTTTGCGGGCGTACTCGGTGACCTGGTGCCCAAGGGCAATCTGCCGGCCGAGTACTCCGCGCTGTGGATCCTGTTGGGTTGCGCCTACAGAGAGCGGGAGGCGGTCCAGCTGCGAGGGGTCGGGCGGTGCTACCTGTGGCTTAATTGGCTCAGCAATTGGCTCAGAATGGCTATCACTGCAGGAAGCCGGCGAGCTCGTCTTCTTTTTCTTGCGGCTCATCCGAGGGGGTCACTTTGCTGCGATCGGCGGGCGTGCATCCCATGCTGCCCAGGCAGGCGCGCAGGTGGCCCACCTCTACGCCGGTGATAGCGCCATCTTCGCGCTGGCCTCGCCGAAGCTTGCGCAGCAAACGAACAGCGACCTCGACCAGGACGCGGTCCTGGGAAGTCAGCACGCCGGGTGCGGGCATGGCAACGATCTCGCGCCAAAGGTCGCGGCTGATGTCGTCGAAGTGGTTGGGCGGCTCGCCGATCGGATCGTCGACCGTGGGCGCATTCAGGCGATCGGCAAAGCGCTTGGGATTATGCTCGATCGCGCCGGAGGCCTCAGCCATCGGCAGCGGGGTACGGTGACGCGGCATCGCTCTCCTTTTCTCGCCCGTGGCTGTGGTGACGCCCCGGCGCCCTGAGCCTCAACCACAGCCACTCTTGTTGTGCAGGTCAGCGAGAGCCGGCCGCTAAAAGATCGTTCGCCAAGCCCAAGTGCCCGAGGCGTCCTGGGCACAGACTTGCACGCTGTCCTTGGTGGTCGCATTCCCGTGGCTGTATTGGAACTGGCCGGCGAGATTGGCGCTACAGGTCTGCGCGCTCGTAGGCATTAGCTGCACGGTGGTCTGGGCAGCCGCTCCGCTGGCGTTCAGCAGCCGGTTGTACGCGGCCTGCACCCCCGCGCCGATGACGGCGTAGCCGGCGTTGGTGAGGTGCGTTTGGTCGGCGATGTAGTACGTCGTGCTGCTGTACGCACCGGGAGCAAACGCGCCGCTCGGGTCGTTGCCCGCGTCGTAGAACTCATCCAGAAACCCGTGCCAGCCAGCCCGCAAAAGTTGGTTGTAGGCCGTGATGTTGCTGTCGATGCCGACGCGCGAGATCGCTGAGACGCCGATGATCTTGTCGCAGCCCGCGCGCCGAAGGCTCGAAGCCAGGTTGCGGAACATCGCGTAGGCCTGCGCGGGCGTATCGCCGGAGCCGCCCGCCGCCGTGGCCATCATGGAGTTCGTGCCCTCCCAGATGGAGCACACGTTTTGGCCCGCCCCGATGCTGTGCTCGAGCAGCGGCGCGATTTTGTAGGGAACGTCGGCGATCAACTGCTCGGTCGTCCGAGAGACGATGCCGAAGTTGCGGATCTTGCCGTTGAGCGCCGGCGTCATGTAGTACGTGTACGGCTGCAGAGCGCCGTTGCCGTTGCTGGATCCGGTGCCCGCGGTGAGGCTGTTGCCGATCGCCAGGAACTGCGGCTCCGTCGTCGGCGCACCCACACTCGGCGTGCCGCCGCGGGCGGCCACAATGGCCTTCATCGCCGCGCAGTCCTGGGAGACCTGCGCCTGCGTAAGCGGTGTCCCGTAGGCAAGGAAATACTGCCAGTTGGTGGGGATGTAGCCGTTCAGAGCATCGCCGCCAATGTTGAGTGTCGCCGTGCGGTTCAGCGCGACTGAGGCGCCGGTGGCCTGGTAGGCGGTTTCGCGGCCGTCGATGTAGAGGTGGTCGTGATCGGAGGCCGTGGGCAGCGTCCAGGCAACGCAGGCGCTGTAGCCGGCGATGGATTCATAGGTCAGCGTCTGAGTGGCTTGGTTGTACCAGGACTGCATCGCCGAATCATTGCCGGAGGCGCCGGCGTTGGTCTGGTGCGAGTAGCCCCACAGCAGCGGATAGGTCGACGCGTAGAACTGTGTGCCGGAGTCATTGTCGATCAGCGGGGCGATCTGGAAGACGCCGCCCGTGGCTCCGGCCTGCGAGGACAGGTCCGGCCAGTAGTCGAAGACCCAGACCAGCGTGGCGGCCTGCTGCGTGATGGCCAGCGGGAAGTGCAGCTGCCCGTTGTTTTGGCCGCTGGCGTTCGTGCTGGTCGTGATGCCCTGGGCGTAGCGCGTCGGCGTGCCGGTCCAGTTGGCGTTGTTGGCGGCGCCGGAGATGTCGAACTCGGTGGTCCCGCTGCCGCCGATCAGCGGGTATTGCCCGATGAGGCCGTTGGCGTAGATGGTGGCTACGCCCTGCGCAGCGTTGCTGGCAGCCGTCTGGGCCGCGGCCGCGGCGGTACGCGCGGTGTTGTCCACCGTACCGCCCCCAGCGAGATTGTCCCCGCGCGTGTAGAAGGCCTTCACCGTAGTGCCGGCCGCAGCCGTGTAGGCTGTGATCTTGATGTGGAAGTACTGCGCGGGCTGGCCGTTGACCGCGACGGTTCCTGTGGCCGTGCAGGGCTGCGCCGAAGTTACGGCAGTCCAGTGCTGATTGTCAGGGCTGGTTTCACCCTGTAGCATGCAGGCGGTCGGGGCCGCGCCGTCCACGGTCCAGTTCAAGGTGTAATTGGAGGGCGCAGGCGCTCCGTTCGCAAACACAAGCGAACCGGGCATGACACCGGTGCCGCTAACCGAGCCGAGGGCATAGGTTGGACCGCCGATGTTGATCTCATGCTGCGCTGCGACGCTGGCGCCCGGCCCCAGCAGCGAAACACGCATACCCAGGAGGCGCGTGACCGTTCTCAAACCATTCCCCTCATCGGCGTAGAATGGGCCCATGGCCCACGCCGGTTATGTTCCTGCCGCGCTCCAACACCTGATCGGCATCTGCGAACTGTGTCCGGCACAGGCTACCTACCTGGTGCGCGACTTTGAAGAGATCGCACCAGACCCTTGCATGCCCACGCACCGCGCTCTGCGGCCCGGGTGCATTCACCGCTTTTGCGATAAACACCGGCGCTCGTCCCGGCTGTTGATGATGCCGATTTAGGTGCGCTTCCGGGCGAAGCTGGAGTCTTCCGTCGCCGTTTTGCGGCTATGGCACGGCTTGCACAGCGATTGACAGTTGTCCGGGTCGAGACGCGCCCCGCCCTGGGCGATCGGCACGATGTGGTCGACCTCGCGAGCCGGCGTGAGGATCTCTTTCCGCAGGCAATGCTGGCAAAGATGGTGGTCGCGTTCCAGGACGAACGCCCGGACTTTGCCCCAGTCCGCGTCATAGCCGCGCAAGTGTGAGCTACCCCGCCAGCGGTCATACGGCCGCACGACCTCGGGGATGGCCGCATGCCGATCGCAGAAGCGACCGTCCGTCGCTTTTGACGGACAGCCGCCATGCTTGCACGGTCGAGCCGCCCGGTTGGGCATCAGCTCTGCGGTCCGACCTGCTTTGCCGCCTGGATCTCGCCGATGATGGCAGAGATCTCGGCCGTGATGGTCCCGACGATCGCGGTGAGCTTCGCCGCGGTGGCGGGGTCTTTGATCTGCGCGGCCGCTTCTACCTGGTCGATGTTGTCGTTTACGGCCTGCAGATACGTGATCAGCGAGGGAGAGGACGTTTGGCCGGCCTTCAGCACCACTTGGGCGGAGGTCAGCGCGCTCTCGACCTTGGTGACGATCGACGCGACGGCCGGGGCGGCGGCGGGATCGGCCAGGGCGACGGCCGTCTCGACCAGTGGTGCGACGTAGGTGATCGTGGAAATCGCGGCGGCGTCCCACGCGGGCGCGTGCTTGAACAGCTTGCCTACCTCCGATTTGAATGCACCGAAAAAGGTGCAGATACCCTTTTCGATCTTGTCGAAGTCGGAAACGCTGGTGTTGGTATCGGTGGGCATAACTGTCTCCTGATTGGTTAGGGGGCAACGGCTAGGGCAGCAGCACGCTACTCAGCCTTGAAGAAGGTGTCGCGATACGCAGCCTTCTCGCGGAGAAGCACCGCCGCGCCTGTGAACGTGGCCCGGGTCAGCGTCCAGATTGCTGAACGCATGTCCGCCACGTGCGCATCGGCAATTTCATAGCTCATCCCGAGATCCTTGGTGCGAAATGCCTCCCGAACCTCAGGGAAATCGCGCACGTACAGGAAGCCTCTGACGTCGATTGCGTGATGATTCAGCTTGGCCAACGTGATCACACCGATCTTTTGGCGTGCGTTGTGGCCATCCCATCCATCTTTGAAGTCGATTGCCATGCCGATCAGCCCCGGCAAAGCCGCTTCAGCCGCGGCATGCGTCAAGATGCAACGGTGGCCACGGGCGCCGGAAGGTGCTTTATCGCTCGGGCGGTCCACCAGGGTGAGCCGGCCGCGGAACTGTAAGCGGTTCGGGTGCTCGCTCACTGTTGGCATCGAGGCCTTGATCGTCGTGACAGCCGGCAAAGGGCACTCCTGGATAGCGGGCGCGCAGGGCGCGATACACGTTGGCGGCGAAGAGATGGCAGCTGCGATAGGTCCAGAGATAGCGACGGCTACAGGACGGCGTGGGCTTTGGCATGCCGTCAATCACGGCGGAAAGCAGCCACCAGGCCAGCAGCAGCCAGAAAGCCAGGTGATGTGCCAGGAAGCTGACGAGCGTCATCGGCTGTGGCGCTCCATGAGGATGTCCTCGATGCGGCCTTCGCTGTCGCGGATCGCGGCGAGCTCCTCGGCAAGGCGCTTCTGATCCATGTCGTAGGTGTCTTTGTCGACCTTGGACTTGATCATGTCGCGCTGCGCGTCCAGGCGCCGGGTCGTGTCATCGAAGCGGCGGTCGGTTTCCTTGCTGCCGGCCTCAATCACCGTCACTCGTGTGCCGGTGGTGTAGTAGCAGGCGCAGATGGAAACCACCATCAGGATGACGGTTTTCAGGTTCAGGCCCTCAAAGCACCACTGGGCGAGCGTTTTTTCTTCAGGACGCCGTAACGTCATAGCCGGATTGCCCTCTCGTCGACCGATCGGGCCGAAAAAATGAATTGTGGATGCGAAAATTTACCAGATGGGCGGTCTCCGCGGCGGTGACATCGAGGGGAATCACACCCCCATACCCCCTAGGCCGCGACCGGGATACGCCGGCAGTTGACATTGCCCGCAGACATGCTTTCTCTCACCTGCCGCACCAGCGTGTTGACTGTGCGCAGAGACAGACCGAGTTGGTGGGCGACGTCAGATTGCTTGTAGTTCTCACACAGCATGCGCACCACCAGCTGCTGCCGAGGCGTAAATCGCTTGAGCAGACACACAGTCGTCAGCCGCTCTACGAGAGCTTCTTCCAACGTCTGTCCGGTGCGCCGGCGCATGTGACCTGTGACGTCGTAGGTGTTCACCGCACGGATGGCATCCGGTTCCAAACCTGGCCCGAACATCGATGCCTCACCGGCGACCGTTCGACGATACGAACGCTGCACCGAGTGTTCCATAGCGATCTATCTTCCTGTGCAGCGTCTGCGAGCAAGTACCGGTTTTGCGCACGAACGCGCCGCTGCTAGTCGACCTTCACAATCCATCTCGCGATCGACACGCTTGCGAAAGTCGCGCTGCAGCTTCGCCATGGCTGGATTGTCGGCGTACCGGCCGCACTCGCGATGATCGTGGACAACCTCTTCGACCAGATTTAACACCTGTTCCGGGTCGCGCAAGATGCGGCGTGGGATCTCATCAATTTCGGTGCAGACACGGCAACGGAGAAACTGCTCGGCAAGATTGGTTTCGATTGTGCCGCTTTTCACGTTGTCACCTGCTCCCTGCACCTCTGACGAATCGCCGGCACGTGCCGACGGGTGGACCACGCGTTCACCAGCTCGCGATACTTCTCCACACCTGCCGCCGCAGCTTCCGTGACACGTGGCCCCATCGAGCAGCTGATGTCGCGGATCTGGCGCCGTAGCTGCATCCGCCGAGATAAGCCGAACTCCGTTTCCACATAAGCGAGAAAGGTGCCGTTCTCAGCACTCACGATCTCGATCGGCTCTGCTTCCCCACCTTCAACCATCTCCAGGGCTATCCGCAGGCTCACCGACCAGTAGCGGCCGGAGAGCTGCGTTTCCCCAAGATCTTTTGCCTGAAACAGCATCACCGTCGCATCCATGCGATGTGGCTTTGGCGATCGGTTGCTGCGACGCTTGCGGTTCACCGGGTAGATCTCCAACAAAAAGCCCGAGCACGAGGCTCGGGAACGAAAACGGATTGGATCGACGCAGAGACGCAGACCATCGTCCGCGCCCTGGCCTGTCTTATGCGCGAGGCCCGCTCGTGAAGAGCAGCGCAAATGTGTTGTGGGAAGCAAGTTCGACTATCCCACGATCTTTCGTTTACCGCGCTTCACCGTTCAGGCCACGTGGTGCCCCGCACGGATCATTACTTAAGTTTTTGTCGTCCACGCGATGCAGAAGTTCAACCGTGCTCGCCCCGTTGCGGATTAGCACGCCCTCGCTCCACGCCTCAGCAACGGCGTACTTCTCAGGCCCGTACCGTTCAAGTCCCAGCAGAACTTCCCGGTGCGCGCCCATCATTTTCAGGTCTGCCAGCGAACCCAGAAAGTTGTGCATCAGGTTCGCGTAGGCCACGCCGAACCGAGCTTTTGCTTCTTCCGATCTGTACACATGCTCTTCCGAGAACTGATCCGCCAACCTTGCAAAGTCAGTGAACCGCTCGAGACGAACTTGCCCCTCGCTGGAAACCGCAGCTTCGTAGGCGGCTTCCACAGAACTCACATCGGTCTGTGCCATGGTATCCAGCTACATTGCCACGCCGCTCGAGTTTTTCAGCCATTCATGTACATACTCGTTTGGTTGCAATTGGCAACCGCGCCGCACGGCTTGGGCGTCGGAAGCCTCCCGGATCAGTCGCTCGATGACGCCCACCAACGGCTCGCCGCGGCCGTCAAGGTCAACCTTCGCCAGTTGCAGGAGTTTCTGATACACACCAGGATCGAGATCGAGTCGCAAACGCTTGGGCAATCGCGGAACACGGGAACGGTGCTTCGAAACTACCCCATCTGCTCTGCGCCTGGAACCCACAACGGTTTATAACCCAAAGCGGATGCGTTTGTAGCTATCATCCCTGGTGCGCCAAACCCAGATCTGTAACTGGACACTCTCAAGCGCTGATCTGCCTTGATTTTTATCCATCTGTGTCCCTAGGCGATGCGAGTCGGCTCGCTTTGAGGATCGCGAGTTTTGCGGTGCAGCGAGTCCGCGGATGATGGCGGAGATCGCGAATGCTGTGTGGTTAGCCCAACGCGTAGCCAAGCGAGCGAAGGAGATGCGCGAAGCCGGCATGCTTGCTGTTGAGTAGCCTGGCCTCGTGGCAAGTTCTTCGATCGCCTCCAGCAGTCTGCGGCGTTTCTTCGGCGGTCCGCCAGGCATGGACAGTGCGTATTGCAGGATGGCGAGCGCTGCCTGAGAAAGCGCATTCCAACCTTGACCGGAATGTAGTGAAAAAGCCGACCAAAGCATGAACAACGAGAATGCGGCGAGGCGTAAAACGCCTATCCAAACATTGATTAGCGTGGTGTGGTTTTCTGTGTCGGCCCGCAAGTAGATGCCGACCAGAATGAGCGGGGGAGCCACCCAGAACCACGCTGCTCGGCTATAAACCAATTCACCAACGATCCCAAACACGTACACAGCCAACAGAAGGCGAATGAGATGGTGCTTCGTAAAGGGAACGATCCTATCCACGCCCTGGATGATTTTCCGAAGCGACCAGTAGACCAGGAACTCCCAGCAGATCAGCAGCCGCATCAGCAAGCTCCAGTCAGGCGGCACGTTGGGGATCACTTTGGCTCCTTTGGAAGTCGCGGCTGCGCTTTGCGCCGTATCTCCATGTCGTCGCCCAGATTCAGCACCACGCTCTGCGGCTGCGGCACACGGTAGGCCTGCAGGTACTGCAGCCAGTACTGCCGCTCTCGCTTCACTTCCTGCTCGATCAGCGGCACACGCTTCAGTTGCTCGATTGCCGCGCCTTGCTGCTGCCCGCGCCACTCTTTGTACTCGCCATAGGCAAACAGCGCCACGATCACCATCAGGATCACGAATCCAGGAATCGCCACGTTCTCTCCTTCAAACCTCTATCGCTGCGTCACCAGCTTCGGCAAGCGGCCGCGCATCGTGAACACACCCTCGTCGCACTGCAGCCTGGTCCACAACACCTCGACCGCATGACGCGGATCACCGTCGACGTTGACCGGCTTTTCGCCCCAATCCTTGATCCCGCAGTTGGTCACGTCACGCAGCATGGCCGTTGCCATGTGGTGGGCATCGTACGAAGCCTGGCGATCGGCCGCTTTCGCAGCGGCCTCGCCAATCCGTTCCAGCTCCTCCTGTTCAGCGTGTCGGCTGTAGGCGCTCCAACTCCACAACAGCGACACCCCAACCAGCAGCGGAAAACTCAATTTGCCGAGCAGTATCCGCCAAGTCAACCTGCCCTCCGAAAGGCGTCCCGCCGCACACAGGTGGCGAAATGCGAGGTGCAGTGCGACGTGATCTCAGGCATCGGGTTGAACGGCGCCATGTTCCCCTGGGGCGTCTTCCACCACTCAATCAGCTCGTGACACCCAACGCATTGACGGTTGCCATGGTATTCATAGCCGCGGCGCAGCAGCTGTTCGCGGGTTTGCGGCATGCCGCCGCTGCCGTCTCGCGCCTTCTGCTGTTTCTGCAGTGCTTTGTCCCGCTTTGCTTCCGCAGCCAGATTCTGGAGAAAGCCGTGCCGCGGGCAAAAGTCACTGCCGGCTGCTGCCATCAATTGGCACGTCTCCGGCCCACCCGGTTTATCGCGGTGCTTGCAGCTGGCCATCACGCACGCTCCGGAAAGAGCAGATCGGTCGCGCGCAGATTGCCGTCCTGCAGCTCTGCAAGCCTCAGCGATACAAGTCGCGCCCGAGCTTTATGGAAGGTGCTCGATGTGGCCGAGCTGCCGGCCAGGTGGGCTGCGTGCGGTTGCGACGTCCATTCTGGCCAAGCCTTGATGAGGACCTGGAGAAGTCTGCCCTCCGCATCACTGATTTTGGCCAGGACCGCTGCTTGCAGACCCGCAGAGCTCGGGTCGATCCCGGGCGAGTTAGCGCGTTCCCTTCCCTGATCGGTAAGTCGCATGCTGTCTGCCCCGATAACGACAAAACCCTGCTTTACCACCGCGGCGCGAGCCTTATGGAATGTGCTGGACGTCGGACTCGAATCCGCCAAAAACGCCACGACACCCGGGGACGGATCGTTGACGCCGATCGCTTCCATCCAGGCAATCGCGTCGAGGATCTTCTGCTCAGCAGGCTTCATCCCCTCGCCAACTGGACCAGGTTCAGCGGCAATGGCAATCTTGATCGGCGCAGGCGTTCCGGCAGGTACAGGCGATTTGCCTTCCAAACGTCCTACCACCCGCTTTGCTTCAGTCTGAGCCTCGCTGATCGTGGTGAGAGCTAGCGCCGGGAGGTTTGGATCATCAGGGTCAACGAGCTTCCCAAGCTCTTTCACAATCGAGCGAATGCGCTCCGCACGCTTTTCGCGTTCAGCATGATCCCGACGTATCGCGTTGACCGACTTCCCGATCACCTCCAGGTGCTCTCGCAATTCCATCACCGCCTCTCTGTTGATTGCCGGCGTCGCCGGTGTTGTTACTGCAGCAGGCCTGGGCGCTTTCTCTCGCTCCAGCTCACGAACGCGCGCACGCAAAGTCTCGAGCGTCTCCCTCTGGGCTTTCGCCTCGGCCGGCAAGTCGGCGAACTTCGGCAGCAGATCTTTGAGCTGATCAGGTGTAGGAAGAGACTGCCGCTTCCCTGCTCGGCTTGCTTTTTCGAGGGTTTGCCCTGGAACGCGTTCCACCTGAAACAGCGTCGGTTCAAGTAGCCCGAATGCCCGGCCGTAGGCGTAGAACTGTCCGTCGCTGATGCGGCCGATCTCCTGGATGAACTCGCGGCTTTCCTTGCCACCCTTCGCAAACAGCTTCGCCGTTCTTGGCGCATCCAGCAGGCCGGTGCGACCGATCAGCAGGTTTTCGCAAAGCCCGATGATGTGGTTACTGAGCAGGGCAAGCCGTTGTGTCACGACCACGATGCCGATCCCACGCTTCCGTCCACGGCTCGCGATGTCCGCAACCGCCATTCCGACTGGATCGAGCGAGTTCCCCTGTTCCGGCGCGAACATATGCGCCTCGTCGATGAACAGAAGGCATTCACGGCGTAGGTCTTTCGGCGCAGTGTCCAGGGCGACCAGGAATCGGCGAACCCATTCACCGCGGGCATGGCCAAGCTCGTATAGGTCGCAGATTGCCGAAGCCCCGGTTTCAAGAAGGCGGTGCGCCACCAACTCCGCAGTCTCGACTGTGGCGGGGACCTCGCCTCCAGGTCCGATCAGCAGAAACGGCATCCCTGAACGAAGCGGAGCATACTCGCCTTCGGGATCGATGATGATCGATGGGATTTGGTCCTGCGTCGCGGCGCAGATTTTCTTTACCGTTTCGCTCTTGCCTGAGCCGGAACTGCCCTGAATTAAGAGCCGGCCGCGTAGCAGCAGATCGAGGTTGAACCCGATCGGCTGCTCGCCGGCTTGGCCTAGAAAAAGCTTCGATCGCACTCAGGCACCCACGCTTTCTTCGGCCGCACCGGCCGAAGCTGACTTTCCATCCACCTTGGCCTTGTTCTCCGCCCAACGCTTTTTCATTGCGTCAGCAATGGCCTTACGTTTTTCAGGCGTTAGTCCGTGCTTCTTTGCCTCGGCCTTCTTGCGAACCTGCTGTTGTGCCGCAGTAAGCTTCTTCTTTTCCGGTTTTTCCTGCTCTTGCTCTGCATTTTGCGCCTTCGCCGCTTCGAACTCTGCCGCCATGGCCGCAGCGTCCACCCCCACCTGCTGCGCGTAGTTCCACAGAGCCTCGCGATCCACGGCTGGATCGCGATGCATCTGCCATGCGTTGATGCGGAGCGCAGCCCCGGCCAGTGAATAGAAGCAGGCTTCGATGACGAACGACATTGGCCGCGTTCTGAGTTCCTTGATCAGCGCCTCCTCTGCTGCTTCGCGGTATTCGAGGCTACCCTCGGATGCCTTTTTTGATGGCGTGAACTCGACATCAAGGGACTTGCAGACAAACTCAGTGTTTCTACTTGTGATCGAATGGGCGACCAGCAAGCGAAGGAACTGTTCATTGCCGGGTCCACCCGCTTTTTCCATCTCGCGAAAGATCACGGCCCGTATCGGCTCTTCCGCAGCGACGATCACTTTCTCCTGCGCCAGCTGGCGCTCCCTTTGCTGCTCCCAGGTCTCATTCGTGGAGGGTCCACTTGCTCCCGGCCGGCTCACCGTATGCTTGTGCACTTTGCAGGTCTGGTCCGCGCACACCCACTTCGTCTTGCCCTGGTCGGCCCCGTCGACCATGATGGCCTGAACCGTCTTCGGGCACGCGCCTTCTTCGCTGGCCACCCACTGGCCCTGCTTCACCGGCTTTTTGGTCACCACGACCGGCCGCTTCGTCTGAACCGCCTTCTCACCCATTTGCACCACCTTGCTCGGCTGCAGTTCCACGACTGGCTCGGGCAGCTTGTCCGTCGAGGCCTTCGCGGAGATCTTCAGCAGCGGTGAGCCGGTTTCCTTCGCCCTCGCCTGCTCGCGCAGGGTGAACGCCTTCTGCTTGTCGCCAAAGCACACCGGATCCACGCACGTGTCTTCGGACGTGGTGATGTCCATAAAGAGCGCGGTGTTTGCGCCGGTCCGCTTCGGGCATGTCGTGCACGGCCCCGCGATCGGCAGCAGAGCCGCGTCGCCCAGATCCCATGGCACGCCGGCGAGCTGCAGCAGCACATGCGAACGGACCCACTCGCGCAGCTCAGCCTCTGTGGGACCGATCAGGCGGCGTACCCGCGTTCCATGTGCGTTCGCGATGCGGCCGGCGATCAGCTTCGCGGGAGTATTGTCCTTGTTGATTTCCCACTGAGCGATGCCCAGCAGGTAGATCAGCGCCTTCTGCTGATCCCGCGGCGTCAACCTGGCCAACAGCAGCGCCTGGCCGAGTGTCATGTGACCATCGGCAAAGAGCTGCTTCGCATCGACCTCGAGGCTAAGCAGCTTCAATCGCTGCTGCACGTACCCCAAGGTCTTGCCCGCCTTCTTCGCGCAGTCCTCGGCCGAGGCGCCGCCAGCCATCAGTGCGCGGTAGCCTTCTGCTTCCTCGACTGGGTGCAGATCTGCGCGCTGCAAATTCTCCACCATCTGCAGGTCCATGGCTTCGGCATCGCTGAGCTCATCTCGCACGATCGCTGGAATTGTCTCCAGGCCTGCGTTTTGCGCGGCCCGGTACCGTCGCTCACCAGTAACGATCTCGTAAGTGTTGTGCGGATTACCATCCTCTTCGTCGGTCAACGGTCGCACCATGATCGGCACTGTGACGCCGAGCTCGCGCACGCTCTGGGTCAGCTCCTCGAGCGCGGCCGGGTCGAAGTGCTTCCGGGGGTTCGTAGTGGATGGACGGATCGCGGAGAGCGGGATAGGCTCAAAGCTGCCGATCTGGGGTTGGGTCATGTGCATGGTCCTTTCCTCGAGTGAAGGCTGGGCGGCGGTCGTGACAGCGATCGCCGCTTCGCTGTTAAGCTGCTGCGCTGCCGGCGACTGATCCAAGTTCGTCCACATGAACGAGCGCGCCGTAGCTGCCGATCTTGCCGTACACGACGTCATTTCCAAGTGGGCCGCGGGCGAAACCCATTCGCATTGCGTACTGCAGCGCGACAGGATTGCCATCTGAGTTGCCCCAATTCTTCCCACTCACATTGATCCACCAGTGCTCTACCCTCAGCTCTCGGCCCTCGAGCTCTTTGGTGTACTTGCCCGTGAGCAGGACCGTGTGCCCGGCCAGTGGATGAGGTTCGCGCTGCTTTTCCATGCTTTCCTCCACCGCCTCACGCGGCCGGGTTCATATCTTCGTGGTGGGCAGGCTGCACGTTGAACGTCACCGTGTAGCGTCCGTTGGGCGAAAAGAAACTTCGCAGCAGCCGATCCAGCCGGCTTCGGTACTTTTCCTGGCCGAGCACGACCAGCATGGGATCGCGAGCCACCGTCATCAGGCGCAGGTTGTCGCCGTCGTAGCGCACCTCGTCCAGCCACCAGTCGCGAAAGCAGGCGTCGAAGTCCTCCGCGCCCGGGACAACTGGCCGGAAGTTCGGGTGTCGCGGCTGGCCGAGCAGATCGATCTTGAGCTCGGTCTTGAGCAGCTGGAAGCGCCGGAAGTTTTCCACACGCCGCGCTTCGGTTTTGGGATCGGCCACCCCCTGCGCAGCGGGGGGTAGGGGGGTTAGGTTCGATCCGCTTGATGGTTCTGTTCCTGACGGTTCTGTTCCTAACGGTTCTGTTCCTGATGGTTCCTTACGGTTAGGGTGACAAGCTTTGTCACCTATTTCCGTCGTTTTTGTCACCAATGAAGACGAATCTGTCACCAACGCGGCCGAATCTGTCACCAATGAGGCCTGTGGATTGTCACCTGAAAACGCCGAGGTGTCACCAATGCCGGAAGGCAAAAAAAGGGATGCGCACAGGTTTTCCACACCTTCTCCACCATTCGGCGTTGTTCCCGGTCCGAGGTCGCCCGAAGAGGCCATTTCGGCTCCCGATACGGTCGAAATTCGGTTGGATTGGGTTGGATTCGGGCTTGCTTTTGGGCTCGATTTGGCCTTCTGCATAGGTGACACCGCGTCACCTATCGATTGCAAAAGCCGCGTAATCATTGGGCTTCTTTTGGCCATTGGTGACACCGTGACACCAATCTTTTCAAGCACAATCTGATACAGGTTGCCCCGGCCATTGACCACATTACGGAAGATCACGAGCCAGCCTTCCGCCTCCAACTGTTGCAGCCGGCGCATCACGCTACGCTTGTTGCAGCACACCTTGTCGGCGATCGTGTCCTGCGATGGAAAGCAGTAGCCGAAGTCGTCGGCGCTGTCGGCCAGCGCCGCCATCACAAACCGCAGCCCCTCGTCCTTGGGACCACACCGCCACACACCCGCACTACATGCCGTACTCATCCCCTACGTGGTCCCTTCCATCGCTTGCCGATAGGCGTTCTGCATCGTGTCGAAGTCGGGAAAGCACTTCCCCTGCGACCACCGCATCATGTCGTCATAGCCAGGCCGATGCCGATCGACCGCGGCGCACCGCGCCTGGAACACCTCGGCGGAAAGGTCCGTCTTCAGCGGCGATCCGCACTTCGGACACGCGGCCGCTTCATCGCTCTCATCGTTGGCCCAGTCCACCCGCACGGCCGGCACCGAAAACGTCAGTGGGCCGTGCCAGGTGCAGTTGGTCCCGTAGCCATAGCGCTCGTCGGTCATGCCGCACCAGCCCGTGCGTCAACGGGCACTTCCCGTTGCCACACCCACAACGTTCCGTCCACCGTGCGCGAATGGTACGGGAAGCCGGCGCGCACCAAGCGCTTTTGCAAGGCCTTCAGAAGGCGGAGCGCTTCGGCTTTGTCCTTCAACTCAAGCTTGACTGCCTGTCCGCTGGGCGCCTGGCACAGAGCCCGAAAGATGAGATCTAGCCGATCCTGGGCGCTATGCCGCAGTTCAGGTACCTGCGAGACGGGAACAAACGTAATGACATCGATAGATCCCTCGGCCGGCTTCACCAGCTCGGGCCGAACCTGTGCTTCGTCCCGCGATGTTTGGCGATTTGGGACTGGCGTGCTGGTTGGTATTGCATTCGCCTTCACAACGGACTTTAGGTGCGACTTCAGAATTGTGTCGAATGGCCGCTCTTCGCGGTCATCAAGTGAAGCCTGAATCTTTTTGGCGTGCCACGCAAAAACGAAATGTCCATCCAGCACGAGCTCAGTTGGGTTCTCGCGGCCGTCCACGGCGCACTCGACACAGTTACCGTGCGCCATAGCCCCACCACCATTCCCGCCGCGAGCGCTCACGCCGATCGCGGCGCCGCGCCACCGTGGCCGTCAGATAGATCATCGAAAGGTCCAGCACCATCGCCGCCGTTGCCGTTGCCCCAATCCCCACCATCACCATCACCAGCACATGCATGGCTCTACTCTCCCGTATGCAAAAAAACCGGGTCACGCGGCCAGTGCGCAACCCGGTGTGAAGGAACTAGCTGCCTGCGCCGGTGTTCCGCGCAGGGATGTCGTTGGTCGTTGTTCCCGTGCCGATCTCCTCGGCCGCAGCGGATAAGTTGGTTGTGCCCGTAGCGGCAGCCGTGGATGTGGCAGGTGACGTGGAGACTTCGCCGGCAGGATCCGGCGATGACGCCGGCGGGGCGCTGGTGGCCGCACCGCCATCAGTCGGGGCAGCCGGCGTTGGGACGATCGCCGCTTTGGCCGTTGCGGTCGCCTGCTGCATCTGCGCGACCACGTTTTCGATTTTGCTGACTGCGGCAGTGATAGCCGGGTCGGCGCCTTGCAGCCCCTTGGCCTGCAGTGCGGCAATCTCATCGGTGATGGCGTTGGTTTGGTCTTCAAAGGCGGTCAGCAGGTCAGAAACGGCCTGCGTCAGGTCAGCATCGTTGGTTGCCATGCGGCGGAGCTCCTCAAGAATCAGGTTGGTGTTGCGTTGGTTTTGCGCTGCCATGTACCGCAGCAGTTCGAAAAGGGTGGAGACGTAGTACCTCAGCCCGTTTTCAAGGTCTAGACCTATGGTTTGGTAGGCGCTAGGAATGAAGGGGAAAAGAGGATCAGCAGAGCCGTCTTTCGACGGCCCCACCGCGCTCTGGCGATTGTCCGCGGCCTCCTTCGGTGCGGGGCTTGCCTGCCGGGCAGGCGTCGGTTGGGAGCGACGGGTTACCAACACATCACCCCAATGGCGAACACGATCATTAGCAACACGGTGATCGCGCCCGCGGCCGCGCCGAAGACCAGCGATCGAAGCCCGGGGCTGGCCACCAGCTCTTCGCCGGCTTGCAGTTCCACCAGGCCGGTGTCGGCGCCCACGGGAATCCTGGAGAAGAACGACGCGGGTGAGACCGGCAGCTCGTCCTCCTCGTCCGGATCGGAAAGCGCATGCGCCGGCATCGGCCGCTGCATCTCGCTCAAAGCCTTTACGCCGCCCTGCGCGACCAGGAAGCAGGCCTGGTCTGTTTTGCCGCGCAGGATGATCGCTTCGCAGTAGCTCAGATGGCCCAACCCCGAGTGCTGCACAAACCACTTGTTGGGCAAACCCTGGGCATAGCCGGCCAGCGCCACACGCACGTCCTCGGCGATCTTGCGGTCCATCGCCGCCGCGTCCAGCGATCGGGCTTGCGGCCGCCAAGCCTCAGCGAACTCGCGCCGCAGCCGCAACTCCGCGGCCTGTGCCACCTCAATCGCCGCCGTCGTCAGGCACGCGTCACAAAACCGGTGAAGCCGCACATGCGTGGTGCAGTGAGCGCCGGCGCAGAGTTGAAACGATGGCCAGGTGCAGATGGGTGATGCTGCAAAGTCGCGAGAAGAGATCACAGAAGCCTCGTATCGGGATAAGCTCTCAAACTAAGAGAACTATTCTCTATCAAAGCCTCTGTGTCAATAGTAAATCTCTATCGAGCGTTCGCCGGGGTAATCGGCGCTATGGGTAGATGTTCACGGATTCGCACACCACACCGAGGATTTCGAGCTGGTCCGTGTCCGAACGCAGAGTGGGATACAGGTGATTTTCGGGGATCAGTTCGAAGCGTGGGTTTCCGTTCTCGTCCGTGCCTCGGTGTGCGAATCGCCCAATCACGGCGCGAGGGTCAGTCCCCCTTGCCGCCACCACGATTCGACCGATCTCCGGGTCTAAGCTGGGATCCACGGCTACCAAATTGCCTTTGCGGATCTCAGGCATCATCGAGTCGTCCTCGACGATAGTAAAGAACGAATCAGCAGATCGGGTACGGAAAGAGACGTGATGCTGCTCAGACGCCTGCTCCCGTGCCTTCTCATCAAGATTGAAGATGCGCGTTGCTTGCGATTGTGGCCACACTGGGATGATGGTTCCTTGGAGAGCTACAAGCTCGTCGTTGTCTCCGAGCGGATTGACGACTTGAACACCGAGAACACGTGCGATCGGCGCAAGGTGTGGCGATACCAGGGGCATAGTCCCATTCTCGATGTCTGAGATCGTGGGCTGATGAATTCCAGTCGCGCGGTGCAGATCGCGCTGAGTGAGGCCTTTCTTTTTTCGAAGTTCACGAAGCTGCTCACCCAATTTCGACATATCTGTCTTTCCCATTCCCTTATTGCAGAACACGCAAAGACAGTATCCGATAAACAACCTTTATCTTAACGAAACTTTGGTGTATCGTCATTTCCTATCGGAGGTTACGAATGAACCCACTTCGCCGATTCCGGGAAACCCAAGGAATGAACCAGCGTGCGTTCGCCCTGAAAGCCGGAATCCACCAACCGACGCTTTCGCTGATTGAGCGCAGCGTCCGTAGTCGGGAGCACGCGCACCTGGAAGGCGCAACCGCCGAGCACGCAGCAAAAATTGCGCGAGCCTTCGGCCATGCCATTACGGAGCAGCAGATCCTCTACCCGGCCGATTACATGACAGCAGAGGATCTGGAAGCCATGCAACCAGAGCCGGAAGTGGCCTGACGCGGACTTCAGGCTCTACGGCGCAAAAAATCATCTTCGCAATCTATTCGCCTAAACCGTTGTTTGTCTATCGAACTTGCGCCCGCGCACGAAGGATGGTGGATTCCATGTTGGAAAGCAAAGACCCACGCTGGCGCCGCGATGAGGTGCTTCTGGTCCGGCAGCCAGCCCAGTCCGTTCCCGAACCCCGCCGCTGCGCCCTGCCCTATTGCGGCAAACGGTTGTCGCAGCTCAACACCAGCACGCTCTGCTTCCAGCACCAGCCTGTCGAGATGGTCTACGTCATCCCCCGCGGCCAAAACCGGAGGTCAGACCGTGCGTAGCGTTACCGAGCACAAAGTAAGCGACGTCAGAACTCAGGTGTATCAGGCGGCCGAGGCAGCCAAGCGCGCCATGCAAGTCTTTGAGCCCGAGATCCGCACCCTGGCGATCCGCCAGATGGTTGTCGACGTCGAGATCGAGACGGCGGCTCTGAGCATGATCCGCCGCCCGGTTGCGGAAAGCGCGTCCATAAACTCTGGTGCACACGCGGGCGAGTTTACGATTCCGCAGGTGGCTGAACGCTGCCATGTGACCGTGGATGCGGTGAAGGGCTGGCTCCGTACGCGCAAGCTGAAAAAGACCAAGGCGGGCGGGCGCACCCTCGTACGGGAAGCGGACCTGCAGGATTTCCTTACGCGCTCCACCGAAAAAATTCAAAGGTCAAACCAACGTAACGCTGCCTGACCACGGCGAGGCTGATAGCCTTGCGGGGTGGAGAACGGGTAAATGCGGCTATACAAGCGCGGCGCGGTTTACTGGTTCGAACTGGAGTTTGAGGGGCGCCGCTACCAGAAGACGACCAAATCGAAGAACCAGCGCATCGCCTCGCAGGTGATGTCCGCCTTCCATACCGCCCTCATCAAGGGCGAGGTTGGCATCACGGAGCGCAAGCCGATCCCGACTTTCGGCGAAGCGATGCGCGACTTCCTATCCTGGTCGCAGCATGAGCACAAGACCCATCCGGCCACCTATGACCGCTATCGCTACAGCAGCATCCCCCTGCTGCTGTTCTTCCGCGAACAGCAGCTCGATCGCATCAGCCCCGATTTGGTCGAGGACTACAAGCAGCGTCGCTCTGCGGCAAAGCACAAAGGCAAGCGCCTACGTCCAGCGACGGTGAATCGCGAACTGGCCTGCATGCGCGCCATGTTCAACCACGCGATTAAGAAAAACCCGGAGATCCGCAACCCAATCAGCAAGGTCACCGGAGTCAAGCTGCTCGCGGAAAACAATCAGCAGGAGCGAGTGCTTACCTACACCGAAGAGACCCGCTACCTGGCCAAGTGCACGCCCACACTGCGCGACGTCGCGACGACGATTCTGGAAACCGGGATGCGTCCAGAGGAAGTGTTTACTCTTCAGGTCGGGAACGTCGATCTCGAGCAGAACCACTTGCGCATCCTGAAGGGCAAAACGCCAGCAGCCCGCCGCCGGATCGAGCTGACCGAGCCTGTGCGTGAGCTCCTGGAGCGACGCATCGCGGCCGCTGAAGAAAGGCTGCGTAAAGGCGAGTCCCCGATCGGCTGGCTCTTCCCGAATGCAGATGACGGCTCCCGTCCGATGCCCGGCGTGCAAAGCGCCCATGCCCGTGCCCTGAAGGAAAGCAAGGTGGCGCGGTTTCGTCCGTACGATTTGCGGCACACCTGGGCGACGCGGGCCGCCGAAGCCGGTGTGGACCTGATTACACTCGCCGCTATGATGGGCCACTCGCGAATCCAGATGGTCCTGCGCTACGCTCACCCAACCCAGGATCACCAGACCGGAGCGATGGCCAAAGTGGTCGAGCACAAGACAAATCAAAGGGCAAAAGAGGCGGCCAAACAGGAGGCAGCGGAGCGCCGCCGCAGCACTGCCGGACTGCACGTGGTTGCCAAAGGCGCCTAGCGACTGTAGGGGAAATTGTAGGGAGTGCCTGCGCTGTAGAGGCAGATTGGAGCGAGACGTGTTTTCTATCTAAGCCCGTATTCACTCTCACCTACTCCGGCCAACCCTGTCGAAAGAGGCGCACTAGAGGTCTGCAAAACCAGTATTCGTCGGTTCGATCCCGACCCGGTGCTCCAAGCTTTGCAACGCCAAAGGCCACCCGAGCAGGTGGCCTTTGGTCCCACAGACGTTGTGTGTAGCCAAGATGGACCTGGTGCCCCTTCGGCAAACCTGTCCGCTCTGGGAGAGTTCGCGAAGCGCGATACGATTTGAGGCTATGGGTCCTCAGCCGAGCCGCCAGATCCTTGGACTCGATCTTCTCCGCATCGCGGCCGCCACCGGCGTCATGTTTTTCCACCTCACCTACCTGCACTGGCAAGACGATGCTCACACGCTCGCGCGATGGCCTCCCTTGTACAGGGCTATGTCTCCGGTGACCTCTACGAAATGGGTCGGCGTTGAAGTCTTCTTCGTACTCTCAGGCTTTGTCATCATGTACTCAGCTGAGAAGGCGTCGGCAAGCACCTTCGCCCGGCGCCGGCTCATGCGTCTGCTCCCGAGCGCCCTGCTGTGTGCCAGCATGACTGCGGCGTTGATCCTTACTGAAAGACTGCAAACGTTTGGTACGGTAGCCATGCTATGGGTGCACGCAGTTACCTTTTGGCCGCGTGGCCCGTGGATCGACGGCGTCTACTGGACCCTTCCGATTGAGGTAGCGTTCTATACCCTTATCTACCTGTGTCTTCTCACCCGTTGTCAGGTGATTGTTTTCGGAGCGGTCTCGGCCATGGGAATGATCAGCACAGCGTGGTGCCTTTGCGGACTTCAGCGGATCGGGACCAACCCGGCTTTTCTCTTGCAGTACGGCTGCTTCTTTGCCTTGGGAACTGGACTTTTTACCGCTACGCGATACGGGTGGACTGGGCGCAGCGCGACGCTGAACCTAGCCTGCTTGGCTGGATGCATTGCAGAGATCAGAGCCCATCCTGGGCCGATAACACCGCTTTGGGTATGGCTAAGCGCCATGATTTGCCTGTTCGTGTCCGTTCGGCAAAATCAAAGGCTGCAAACACTGCTCACCAGCCGGGGCGTTGCTATGGTGCGTCGGCTTGGGTTGGCGACATACCCTCTCTACCTAATGCACTCTCAGATCGGCCGTCTTATGATCGGCGGCTTGCACCGTGGCCTGAAGCTGGGCTACGGACTTGAATTAGTGTGCACCTGCGGCTTGTTGATCACGGCTTCCGTATGGGTTAGCGAGACAGCCGAGCCATGGTTACGCGCTCACCTGGGAACAGCGCTCCGACAGCTTGGGAGCGCCGCCCTTAATAGAAACGCACCCTTCCGGGAAAAGGCGACCAGCTGAGCCCAGCTGAACTCAGGTGAGTTCAGCTGGGCTTGATTTGCATACCGGAGATCATTTCACTACATCGACTGATTCAACACACGGTTCAGCCGCTGCACAAACGTCGCCGGCTCTTGCAGGGGCAGGCCTTCCATCAGCAACGCCTGATCCAGCAGCAACCACGCCGCATCTTCCACCACGCTGTCGTCCACCCGCGCCTGCAGCTTCTTCACGATCTCGTGATCCGGGTTGATCTCCAGCGTCGGCTTCGGCGATGGCATCTCCTTCTGCCCCATCGCACGCAGCATTTGCTGCATCTGCAACGATGGCTCTTCCTCATCCGACACGATGCACGAGGGGCTATCGGCAAGCCGCGCCGACACGCGCACATCCTTCACGCGGTCGCCCAGCACGCCCTTCAGCTTTGCCAGCAGCGGCTTCAGCGCCTCGGCTTCTTCCGGCTCCGTGTCAGACTTCAAGTCCTCACTGGTTGACGTCTTGCTGACCGCCTTGAAGTCCGTTTCGCCATACTTGTCCACGCCGGCAAAGATAATCTCATCGAAGTCGTCATCCAGAATCAATACCTCGATGTCCTTCTTGCGATAGATCTCCAGCAGCGGCGAGTTCCGCAGCAGCGACTCGCTTCCACCCGTGATGTAGTACAGGCTCTTCTGCTCGGCCCCCATGCGCGCCTTCGCGTCAGCCAGGCTCGTCAGGCCCTCCACCTTTGTGCTCTTTACACGGATCAGGTCCAGCAGCGTTTCGCGATTTGCAAAGTCGGAGTACACGCCCTCTTTCAGCGGCCGGTTGAACTCCTTAATGAACCTGAGATACTTTTCCGGCTCCTTCTCCGCCACGCTCTTCAGCTCAGACAGGATCTTCTTCACGCTGGCCGTGCGAATGCTCGTCAGCACGCGATTCTGCTGCAGGATCTCGCGGCTGACATTCAGCGGCAGGTCTTCGCTGTCGATAATGCCGCGCACAAAGCGCAGGTACACCGGCAACAACTCCTTCGCGTCGTCCATGATGAACACGCGCTTCACATACAGCTTCACGCCGGGCTTGTAATCCGCCTGGTACAGGTCAAACGGCGCATGCGACGGGATAAAGAACAACGTCGTGTACTCCAACGTGCCTTCCGCCCGCGTATGGAACCAGAACAACGGATCTTCCGGATCGCCGCTGATGGACTTGTACAGCTCCTTGTAGTCCTCGTCCGTCAGTTCGGATTTCGAGCGCCGCCACATGGCGCTGGCGGCGTTCACCTGCTCGGTCGTGCGCACCTTGTCTGACTTCTTTTCGGCCTCGTTCCACTCCGGCTTGTCATAGGTCAGAAAGATTGGAAACGCGATGTGGTTAGAGTACTTCTTCACCACCTCGCGCAGCCGCCAGCTGTTGGCATACCCCTGGCCTTCTTCGTTCAGGTGCAGCAGCACCGTGGTGCCCGCAACGGCGCGCTCTGCCGGCTCAATGTCAAACCCGGTCTTGCCATCCGAGGTCCAGCGCCAGGCCTGCTCTTCGCCCGCTTTGCGCGACACCACCTCGACGCGGTCGGCGACCATGAAGGCGCTATAGAACCCAACGCCAAACTGCCCGATCAGGTTGGAATCCTTCTTCGCATCACCCGAAAGCTGCGAAAGGAAGTTCTTCGTCCCGGAGCGCGCAATCGTACCCAGGTGCGCGATCAGGTCGGCTTCGTTCATGCCAATGCCGGTGTCGGCAATGGTCAAGGTCTTCGCGTCTTCATCAAGCTCAAGGTCAATCCGCGGGTTGAACGGAAAGCCCTTGAACGTCTCATCAACAACGGTCAAATGGCGCAGCTTATCCAGCGCATCGGAGCTGTTGGAGATCAACTCGCGAAGAAAGATCTCCGGGTGGGAATACAGCGAATGGACAAGCAGTTGCAGTAGCTGGCTGACTTCGGTTTGGAACTCAAGTTTGGACATAGTCTTCAGTGCTCATTATAAAAAAGCACAAATCCAATTTGCCAACCCGAGCGGGATCGAGTGCTTCTTAGCCCAGAGCCCACACGACCTCCAGAACCCTCTCCATGGCAGCCATCCTCTCACGCGCGCTAACGCCGTTAGAACAGCCCAGGCCACAGGAAAGGCACCGAATCACCTGCATGCCTGTGCGGGTGCTACCATGCCCCCAAACGCATTCAGGTGGCGGCCGGAAAAAAGCTAAAGCTTTTTCTTGTTTTGCCGATAAGAGGATGGAGGGCCCGATGGCAGACCAGGAGTGGGTACGACCGGCACAGCCGCAGGAGTCTGCCGGGACGGCGTGGGCGGGCAAGCCGGCGGCTCGTTTTGAGCTTCGACCGCTCTCGTTGGGCGAGGTCCTGGATCGCACCTTTGCCCTTTACCGGTCACGCTTTTGGCTCTTCGCCGGGATTGCCATGACGGCCGCGGCAGTCAACATGGTCGGCCAAGGCGTGTCACTGGCGGCGGCGCACAAGCTTGCGCGCAGCGGCGCACTGACCCCCGCGACCTCGCCGGCAGCTGCGTTGCTTACGCTGCGGACCATGGGCACGGCGCAGCTCGGCAGCTACCTCGTGGCGCTGCTCTTCTTTCTCATCACGGCGGTGACCCAGGCGGCCACGGCGCTGGCGCTGGGCAACGTGTACCTGGAGCGTCCCGCCAGTGTGAAGCTCGCCTTGGGAACGGTGGTGCAACGGTGGTACCGATATATCGGGATCCAATTCTGGAGGCTTGGAAGCTTTCTCTGGGTGCCCGCTGCCGCCGCCATCCCAGGACTTGTCCTGATCGGCTTAGGCAGCCGCTCAGCCAACAACGTCTTGATCGGCGTCGGCGCCCTTCTGTTCTCGCTGGCCGTTCTGGCGGGGGTGCCCGTTGGGATCATCTTGTATATGCGAAATAGCCTGGCTATCCCCGCGGCGGTGACCGAGGGCCTGACGATCCGTCCAGCGATGCGCCGCAGCAAGCTGCTGGCTGCGGGCACCAAGGGCCGCATCTTTGTCGTGGGCCTGGTGGCCGTCGCGCTGCTGGAGGTGGTGGCCGTGCTGCAAACGCCCATCAGCCTGCTAATGGTGGCTGCGCCCAATCAGGAGCACTACCTGGCACGGGGGCTAGCCCTGTTGATCACCTTCGTCGGCCACACCGTGGTGTCCCCGGTGGGCGAGATCGGCATGACGCTGTTGTACTTCGACCAGCGGGTGCGCAAGGAAGCGTTGGACTTGCAACTCCTGCTGGAAGGTGCGCGCGGCCCGGGCGCGAGCAGGCCGCCGCATGCGGAGACGACAGCTTTGGCGGAGGGCTATGCGCCTCTGCAGTAACCGGCGATCTTGCAGTCCTGTGCCGTTGCGTAGCCTGGCTTTCTGGGCAGCTCTGTTCGTGCTATCCGCGAGCGTAGAGGCACGGGCGGACAACCTACAGACCGTGCCCTTCAGCGTCTTTCAGGCGCAAACCGTCGCGGCCCGGCAGTTGATTGCCGGCTGCCGGGGGACAGCTGCAGCCTGTGACGCGGCTAGCTTGCCCGCGCCGCAGCGGGTGAGCGGCGGCCCGGCAGGCGCCTTCACGACAAATTGGGGATGGCTGCGGGAGGCTCTGAACGGGGCGAAGAACGCGTCGGCGACAGATAGACAGAAAGCGATGCAGGCCGCAGACGAGCATCTGACGGCACTTGTCCGCGACGCCGGTGCCCTTGCGCCCGCAACGGAGACCGCCGCGTTCAACCAGGCACGCGCCGCCGCGAACCGTGCGCTGGCCCGCGACGAGTTTCGCGCCGCGGAAGGCCCAACCTGGTTCGACCGCCAGATTGCCAAGCTGCAGGACTGGGTGCTGCGCCTTTTCACCGGCATGGACCGGCTGGGCAAACGCGCTCCGTGGCTGGCGCCCGCGGTGGAATGGGGCTGCTTTGCGCTGGCCGCGGCAGGGCTGCTGTGGTTTGTGCGCCAAAGCCTGGCGCGGCAGGCGCTGCGCATCTCGTTGAGCGAAGGCGCGATGCAGGAGCGAGCCGCCGCCGAAGACTGGCGCGACGCGGTCCATTGCCTGTTTTGGGCAGCGATCGCGCTGATGGAAGGCCGTCGCGCCTGGAAGGCTAACGCAACGCGCACACCCCGCGAATACCTGCGACTGTTGAAGCCGGGCTCGGAGGCACAAGGGGCGTTACGCGAGTTGACCCGCGTCTTTGAACGGACCTGGTACGGCCATGGCGAGGCCGGGGCGAGCGCGTATGAAGCCGCACTCCGCAGCTATCAGGCGCTCGAAGCTGCCCGGCCGGAGCGATCGGCTTCAGCCGCAACGAACACAACAATCGCAGCGACGGGAGGCGTGTAGTGCCCGCCATCGCTGCCGCGGGCAGCGCCCCGAACCTCGACAAGCGCCTGATGCTTTGGCTTGGCGGGGTTGTGCTGTTGCTGATTGTGGCGGTTAGCGTAATTGCCCCGGCCACCGCCAACAACGACCCACGGCCCTCCAGCTACAACACGGCGCCCGGCGGGGCGAAGGCGGCGTTCCTGATGCTGGAAAGCATGGGTCGCCCGGTGGCGCGCTGGGACCAGCCGCTGGATGACCTGGCCTCGGTGGATGCCGCACAAACAACCCTGCTGCTCGCAGCGCCGGCCTATACCGCGCTCGAAAAGGACCGTCTCGCAGCCGTCGTAAAGAGCTTCCTTGAGCGTGGCGGACGGGTCGTAACTACCGGGGCGGAGGGGGCGCTGTTGCTGCCGGGCGGTGCCGTGAAAGGCAGCCGGCGGCTGAGCGATCTTTGCTACACGCAGCCCGAGGGCCCGGGCGCCCTGGCGCGTGCCGGCGAGGTCGAGATCCGCAATGTGGCGCGCTGGGACGGCGAAGGTCCGCGGGTGTTTGTGGAGCAGCGCTGCGGTCCGGATGCCGTGGTGGTGCGCGTGCCCTACGGTCGCGGCGAGGCGATCTGGTGGAGTTCCGCAAGCCCCCTGACCAATGCAGAGCTGCACAACGATGCGGATTTGAAATTGCTGCTCGCGAGCCTTGGCAGCCAACGTCGTGTGCTGTTCGATGAGTCGCTGCAGCAGACCACGCGCACGCAGTGGAGCGCCACGCGCGGTCTTCCCTTGTGGTGGCTGCTGGCGCAGTCAGTTGCCGTCTTTGGGCTGCTGGTGTTTTCGTTCAGCCGGCGGCGTGGGCCGATTCGTTTGCCTGCGGGCGTGCCGCGCTCGTCGCCCGTGGAGTTCGCCGTGAGCATGGGCGACCTGTACGAGAAGGCCGGCGCTACGGGCGCGGCGACCGAAGCTGCGCGACGCCGCCTGGAGCGCGTGTTGGTGCGGGAAGCCGGCCTTGCCCAACGCACGGTGAGCGCCAGCCCGGAAGCCATTGTTGAGGCGCTGCAAACACGCTTCGGCGGCCGCTGGCAAAGCGTTGGCGATCACCTGCGCGAGGCGGCGCTGGCCGCCGATGCCAACCCGAGAACGACCAGCGCGTTGCATCTGGTACGTGCCCTGGGGGAGGATGCAGAGCGAGTGCGCCGTGCCCTGCTGCCGCGCGAAACTGCAATGGCATCTTCGGCGTCGCAGGCGCGAGCGACGGAGCAACCATCCCTGCAAGCCGTGGCAAACAATAGGAACGTGAGGACGAATGGCTGAATACTTAGCAACCGAGGGCGGTGTCGCCGCCGCAGAAGAGCTGTTTCGGCGCGGTGCCGGGGAGATCGGCCGCATCATCGCGGGCCAGGATGAGGCCGTTGCGCAAGCGCTGGCGACCATGCTGTGCGGCGGTCATGCCCTGATCGAGGGCGTCCCTGGCGTGGCCAAAACGTTGACCGTAAAGACGCTGGCGCGCTTTCTCGGGCTCGGCTTTCGCCGGGTGCAAGGCACGCCGGACATGATGCCCGCCGACATCCTCGGCACAACGGTGTTTACGCCGGGTTTCGGGGACCGCGCGGCTGAGTTTCGCTTCCACCCCGGGCCTGTGTTCACGCAGTTCCTGCTCGCCGACGAAGTGAACCGCATGCCGCCCCGCACACAGGCGGCGCTGCTGGAATCCATGGAAGAGCGCCAGGTAACAGCGGACGGCGAGCGGCACGTGCTGGACGCCTTTTTCACAGTCTTCGCCACACAAAATCCAGTCGAGTTTGAAGGCACCTATCCCTTGCCCGAAGCGCAGCTGGATCGCTTCCTGCTGAAGATCACGATCCCCTACCCCACCGCGCAGGATGAGCGCACCTTGCTGGAGCGCCACCACGCGAGCCGGGAGCCCACCGGGCTTGCCGAAGTGCCATTGGAAAGCGCGCCCATTGCTTTGCTGGCGCAGGCCCGGCGCGAGATCCGCAGCGTGCGCGTGGAGCCCGCCATCTTTGACTACATCCTCAGCGCGGTGCGGCGCACACGCGAGTGGCCGGCGATCTCGCTGGGCGCAAGCCCACGCGCGAGCACATCACTGCTGCTGGTAGCCAAGGCGCTGGCCGCGCGCGAAGGCCGCGACTTCGTGGTGCCGGACGACGTGAAGGAAGCCGCAGTGCCCGTGCTTCGCCACCGCCTGGTGCTGCGCCCTGAGGCGGAGCTGGAAGGGCTCGATCCGGATCGCGTGGTGAGGGAGGTTTTGCAGGCGACGCCTGTGCCGAAGTAGCCGCTGGGCCTGCAACCACGGCTTACAGCGAAGGACGCACCTCGCGGCCGACGGCGATGGCCTCGCTGAAGCCGCTCCGGATCAACAACCAGCCCACGGCTGCCAGCATGATGCCCGACGCAAGGAAGACCATGTCCCACAACAGGTGGTTGCCATTCTGGTAGACGTGATGGATTTGCAGGATCTGGTGGTCGATGGTGCCTTCCACAAGGTTGAAGAGGCCCCATCCCCAAAGCACGGCGCCCACCAGCGCCTTGCCCGAGAGCAGCGCGCCCGGGCGCGTCACGGCACGCCACAGCAGCACAATGCCGACGGCCACGGCAGTCCAGGTAAACGCATGAAAAAAGCCGTCCCACACCATGTTGATCTGCTCGTTTACCAGCGAATCCCGCAGCACGCGGTTGGACAGCATGTTGTGCAGTTGCAGAATCTGGTGGAACAGGATGCCATCCACAAAGCCGCCCATGCCGACGCCAATGAAGGTGCCCCCCGTCAGCAGCGGACGCGATCCCAGCTAGGGCGTCATGCCGGCAACTCCGCCGCCAACGAATCAGCGAAGGCCGCACTGATGTCCACGCCTGCAACGCTCGGCAGCGTGAAACGCAGCAAAACGCTCTGGCTGAACAATACAGCGAACAGCAAGGCGGGCACGGGAGCGCCCACCAGCAGCGCTGTATGGACGAAGTGGCCGTCGAACAGGCCTGCTCGTAGCTGCTGGCCGTTGCGTGAGTCGCACACAGTGCAGGCATGCGCCGTCCAGGTACGCAGGCCGACGCTGAGAGCGGCAACAATATGGGGGAGGCGCATGGATTGGCCTTTTTCGGCGAAGTTGGTTTGCGTGCGATCGGGCTGCTTATGGGACGCGGTTGCCCCTCGTGCGGTTGTGGAGGCCGAGTCATGCGCACGTTGATGCCCTCGCCCGCAACGGGCCGCGCGCGTCCCATCGGCCGCACGGGCCGCTGGCTTGGCTTTGGGCTGACGCCGCGGGCGATGTGGCTCATCGTCGCGGGAACAGCGTTGGCCTTGCCGGCGTTTTGGCATCCGCGCGCCGTGTGGTTCATGGCGGGCTGGGATCTGCTGGTCCTGCTGCTTGTCTTATGGGAGGCCTGGCGGCTGCCCCGCCCGCGACAGCTGCAGGTGTCGCGCACGTTTCTCGACTCACCCCAGCTCGGCATGGCGACGCGCGTTGAGCTTGGGGTGCTGAGCGAGAGTGAGCAGGTGCTGCAAGCCAGGGTGATTGACAACCTCCATCCAGCGCTGGTCGGTGTGCCGGAGACACGGCGCGTCGAGGTGTTTCCGCGCGAAGCCGCGAAGGTGGCGCTCACAGTTTGGCCGCGAGAGCGCGGCGAGTTCACGTTGGGGCTGGTATTTCTGCGTTGGCGCGGAGCTTTAGGGCTTGCTGAGCGCTGGGGCGCGGCGTCGCCCGCTGTAGACGTCGATGGTGAACCGAATGCCGCACCGCAACGTGTGCGCGTGTACCCGGCGCACGAGCAGGCCCGTGGCGATAACGAGTTCTTCCTGATGCGTGCGCGGCAGATGGAACGGCAGCGGCGCCAGCAACGCCTGCGCGGGGGTGGGCGTGAGTTTGAGTCGCTGCGCGAGTACCAGCCCGGCGACGAGCTGCGCGCGGTGAGCTGGACCGCCACGGCCCGGCGCGGCAAGGTGGTGACGCGGCAGTTCATGGCGGAGCGTAGCCAGCAGGTGTGGGCGGTGCTGGACGCAGGGCGCCTTTCGCGCACGGCATTTGAGTTGCGGCGCGGCGATGGTCCCGAATTCGTCGGCGAGACTGAGGCCGAGCGCGACGACGCTCACCGGCTGACCGTGACGCAGTTGGACCAGGCAACCACGGCAGCGACCATGCTGGCGCAGGTCGTGGGGCAATCCGGTGACAAGTTCGGCATGATGAGCTACGGCACGACGATTCAGCAGGTGTTGCCGCCCGGGCAAGGACCGAACCATCTGCGGCTGTTGATCGATCTGTTGAGTGCCACGCGCAGTGAGCCCGGCGAGAGCGATGCGCTGCTCGCCGTTGCACGGCTGAAGCAGTTGCAACGGCGGCGCGGTCTGATCCTCTGGATCACGGAGCTGGCCGACACCGCGGGCCGCCCGGAGCTGGTGACCGCCGCGGCGGAACTGGCGCGACGGCATGTTGTGGTGCTGGTGCTGCTACGGCACCCCGAGCTCGCAACGTTGGCCAATGAGCTGCCCGCGGACCGAGCGGCGATGTTTCACGCGGCTGCGGCGACCGAAATGGAAGAGCGGCGGCGCGAAACCATCGCGCAACTGGAGCGGCAGGGCGTGCTCATCGTCGAGTCCTCGGCGGAGGAGATCGGCGTGCGCGCGGTCAGTGAATACCTCGACGTGAAGGCGCGCGGATTGTTATAGACGCCGCGGTTGCGGACGGGCGAAACAGCGGCTTGGTTATTGGCCATCGTTGGCCATTTTGACGTGGCCGAGTAGGTCGGTTTGAAAGGCCTCATCCGTTTGCTGGTCGTATCCACTCAGTCGCCAACGCCAGTTCCCCTTTGCGTCGACGATCCACACCTGCGGGATGTAATCAATTGTCTCTGACAAAGACGTGGCTGCCAGCACGGGTAAGGTGTACCCCTTCTCCTTGAGGAAGGGCGTAACCACGCCAGGATTGCTGTCCAGATTGAGCGTCAGGATCTGCACATCCGCACGGTTCTGGAGCTTCTCGTACAGCTTCTGCACGCGGGGCAGCTCTTCGCGGCATGGCCCGCACCACGTGGCGCATGTCGACAGGATCACCGTCTTGCCCTGCAGGTCCTTTGACCGCCATGTCTTT